>CAZUYM010000012.1:0-18448 GCA_964624805.1 uncultured Planctomycetia bacterium | reverse complement strand
TTGTCTATGTGTTGCGTTGTTTTGTGAAAATGAATACATATGAACAAATATTATATTACCTTCCGTATTTTCTGCCGCAAAATCCCAGAATAGAGCCTCAAGATGGTCGGGCAATCTTACAAGTTCCTCTTCCGTAAGCCCCTTAAAGACCTCCGGATATTTTGCCATAAACACCTGCAACCTCAGATCTGGACGGGGACAATGCTCCACGCAATACAGCCAGTAAAACAGCATCGCGAGAACATTCACGTAAGCATGCTTCCTGCCCCTTTCCCCCTGCGCGAGGAATTCCTGTGTTTCAAATACAGCAAAACCCCACTCGTTTATGGGGAAATGTCCTCTTATGGTATGTATCGCTACTGAATAAATGATGGAAGAATACAGTTCTCCTAAGTATTCTTTCTCGGCACCTCTGGGAAAGTTCTCTATCTTTCCAGACTCACCTTTCATGCCTTTTATTCCCATCAGGTACAACATCCTGACAAAATTCTCGTTTATCCTTACCGTTCCGTCTTTAGTGACTACATCGGTCGGCAAAAGACTGTTTTCCAGAAACCTGACCACCTGTATCTTTTCCGGATCCAAACCCGGCATATCTTCCTTGGAGATCTTTTTCTTCTTCTCGCCCCTGTCCACCGCGTCATTGTGGTCTTTCATCTCATGCCTGGCAACGGCAGAAAAGATCCTTTTTATGTCCCGCACCGTTTCTTCGCAATCACTTATATCAACTCCCGACATTTCAAGTATAGTCTCATATGCCTCGTCCTTGAAGGTGATGCTTCCCTCATTTGAAGCACTTTCATCCCTGCGCGTTACATCCCTGAACATCAATTTAAGTCTGGGATCGGTCCGATCAAGATCGAACTCTTTTTCTTTACGCTGAGACCACAATCCCCAAAATTCGTCAAAAACTTCATTAGTTACCCTGGAATCCACCCCTCTTTTTGATAAAAGGTCCCCCAGTATGATCTGCGCTCTTTTCTTTGTGTCTATGGTATCTGTCACGACTATAGTGTCAGGATACAGAACAGGTTTCGTCATAATAAGCACTTTTTGCTCTTTTACCTGCTTTCTTAGATATTGCAGGATAGTTTCAGCGCCGGCACTGCGCAGAAAAGCAGCGACCGCCTGGATCGCTTCATCTGCCCCGTCGACAAAACGTATGTTTCTGGCCTTCTTTATAGACCCTTCATGCAGCCTTCTTCTCATCTGATTCACTGCCTGCTCATCGGCTCTGTTCGAACTCACAAGCTCTTGACATAAGAAATCGAAATCTCTCCTTGAATATACTATACTCTTTTGACTTCCATCCGGGTACCTGAACAGCTGCGTAAAATAAGGAATACCGTCGACAAAACCCGGGATCATAAAAACAGCCCCCCAATGGTACTCCGAGATGGCGACAAAGTCCATAGTCTCCGTTGCCGAGAAAAACACCTCTACCGTCTTAGAGGAAACAAGCTTGGAAAACAAATTTCTGGTAAGCGCGGGTGATTCAAATAAGATATCAGGATCCTGCCTCAGCTTTCCGACAACAGTCATCTCAAGCATCGCTTTATCGGAAAGGTCGCCGTTTGTTATCGATTTGAAGATCCTTGTCGGAGGGTGAAGGTTAGACGGCACGCTACCACTTTTCACAGTATAGGCTGGTGCCACAGAGATATTCACAACAGCAAATACCAATATCATTGAGATCAACCGTAAATAGCTCAAATATCTCTTTCTCTGTCCCGCCACTTATTCCTCCATTCTTTATAAATACGTTAACTTACTCCGGGCGCACTTCTCCCGTCCGGTTTATTTTCTATTTAAACTCAAACGAAAGCATTCGACTTGCTTTTTATTTTATTAACTGCTCTTACTTTAACATAGATAATAATCCATTTCAAGTGGTTTTTCTGACTTTTTTGAACTTTAACGCTTGGTGGGACCTGAGGTCGCGGGGATGTTGGGCCGTTATATCGATAAGAAGATTAAGATTGAGATTAAGGTTTAGTTATAGGCCCGATTCTCAACCTTAACCTTGACCTTAACCTGCACTTTTATTTTCTGCTGGTTACAAAAAAGCCATACCAGAATACTCCCAGTATGGCTTTTCTGTGTGGTGGTATAATAGTGGTATATGTAGGTATATTAGAGGGCTCTCATAACCTCCTGCTGGGCGTCATTCCAGTCCTGTATTTCCTCCCAGTTGACCCTGGTAATACGCATGCTGTACACACCCGCAAAAAGGTTATTCATAACGTCCACAATATCGCTCTGACTCATGGCCTCAAACTCTATATCTGCGATGTCGGCGCCTTCAAAGAAACCAAGAGCCCTAAAAAGCAACAGGTCCTTCTTGAATATAGCTGTCTTATCCGACATCGACATATCGGGATAATCGTTCATAATCCTTTTATTGTTACAAAGAATATCCCCGACCGCGATAAGCTTGCCCTGGTCGATCATGACGCCTGAGAGATCCTCTTCTCCCATATCATCGTTCACTCTTACAACAAGCCCCTCATACGAAGCATAATCAGGGTTATCCGCGAAGAACTTGTCTATATCCTTTATGTCCTGATCGGTCTGACACGCGACAGACACCTTAGGGAAAGCACCTTCCCTGCCCTTAACTCCCAGGTTCTGCTCGTTTATAACAACCATCGCCCTGTCCAAAGCTGACTTCAGAGCTCCTCCAAGAGGTGCTGTTCCATTAAAGTTAAAAACCCTCTGCTCCAGGCCTTCCTTTCTTCTTACAGTCCTGGAGAAAGACTGTGCATGTTTTGCCTGGGCTGACCTTGTATCAAGGTTGGAATTACGGATAACGTGGAAGTTGACAGCGCCGCCTTTGAAATCGTCCCTTATGCCCCTTATCTGAAGTGTTAGCGCCATATTCCTGTCCGGGTCAAGATGATCCTGCAAACCGTAAAGCAGTATCTCCTTACCTATACCCGGATCCTGTCTTTCCTGAAGTCCGTTATATCTTATAAGTTCTATTTCGCTGGCTGTCATCTCTCTGGGCTTGCCGCCAGCCACCATTTCGCCTTTTAAAGCTTCTACGTATTCATCTACGGAAAGAGTATCTACATAGTCAGACCCATTTTTTCTCACTAAGGATATATGCGCGTCCCGGACGTCCTTACCCACACCACGCATGAAGGTATGCCTTGTTATGGCCTCAAAACCAACAGGTGTCGAGATATTACCTTCGCCAAGCTCATGCAGTATCGCCAGGGGGTTATCTATAAGGTTCTTGTTCAAATACATTATTCCACCAATGGAGTCTATCGCCCCCTTGACTCTCTCGTCATCCTCAAGAGCTACAACCCTGGTAACGTTCATATTCTCGAAAAGGTTTCGCAACCGCAACACCTCCGTATCAACGATCGTGCTCCTCTGATTACGGGATAACATCTCTTCCATGGAAGCAAATATATCGGCGGCGTTCCTCTCTACAACCTCTCCGTTCTCATCCAGCGCCTTCTCAACTGAAAAAGACGGTAATCCTATGACGGGTATATTACCATCTCCAGGGATAAACGTTACAGGATAAACCCCACGCCTATCAAGTATCTTGACCCCACGCGTATACAGCACACCATTCTCATCCCTCAGCGTTCCTATAAGGCTTACCGCCATCTGCGCCGGCTGCTGAGATTGATGTATACGCACCGCGAAGTTCTCCACCGTATCACCCATACTACGCAACCGGGCTTCCCCCGCAGTATCCGGCGTGGCATTGACCACCATCGCGTAAGAACCATCCTGCATCTCCATGAGAAGACCGTCCACTTCTCCCATCTTCTGCTTTGCCATACGCAGCCACATGGGCTTCCCTTCCAGGTCAAGAAAATCCCTCATAGTGTGATAGACCTTGACCTGCCGGTCTCCAAAATATTCCCTGCTTAAGACCTTCTCCGGAATAACTCTGGTCTTTAAAATACCCGCCTTCTCTTTTCTCTCCGGCTGATACAACTCAAGCTGACCGTCGGCAAGCACTCTCGCCATCACACCCCCCCCTAAAGAAAAATTTGACCCTTCTTTTAACGGTGTCCAGTCCTCTCCACTGGGGATCTGCGCACCAGAGGTTTTGCTGTATTTCATCTGCCCGTCCCACCTGTAACTCATCAATTCCGGTTCTCCGCCCACGTTTTTCAGCAACCTCATATATTTCGCCCCCTGCTCGGGACCCTGCCCGAAAACCCGTACATAATTCTGCCTAACCCTGCCGGTCGTATCCGCCTCCAGCGCTTTCTGCAGGACCGGAATATCATCCAGCATATCCTGCTCGCTGAACCCGGAGATAACATCCATCCATTGCGTGACATTCTCGGTCTCAGGGTCGAAAACGTCCAGAAAATCCACACTTTTTCTGAGCATTTCTGCAGCTTCTTCCCCACTTACCGGAGCACCCGCGGTCTCGAAGTTAAGGCCTGACTTTGCCTCTACCTCGAATAAAAGGGCTTCTTTCCCGGCCTCCGCCCCTCCTCTTTTGAGTAGCGCGGCTGACACCCTATCCAGTATGACAAGCAACTCGGCTGTCTGTTCGATTCCGGCATCCGCCCCGAGCTTCAAAAGATAATCCTGGACCAACAGTTCTTCCGGAGATCTCTCGTCGCCCGTTACTCTTTTTAAGTCATTCGCCACCCTGCGAACATACGTATCCCACTCGTACAACTCTCTCTCTGCCCATAACCTCATAAGATTGTCATGTGCTGCCTTAGATTCGGCTGTATTGAAAGTCCTGTCCCTATTCACCGTTTCTCTCCAGCTCTGCACCCTTTTCACTATGGTCGGGAAATCCTTATCATTGTCTTCTTTATTCGTAAACGCTTTCTGCAAATCATCAGCTTTTTTCGCAAGATCCTTATAGTTCCTGTCCGTCTTTCCCCCAAAGACCTCCTGAATATCCGTGAGTTCCGATACAAACGCCGGCTGACCGTTAAACAATGATACAAGCCGGCTGAATCTCTCATTAAATCTTGCCGCGCTCTGCTCATCGATAAAACTCCTTATAGCTTTCCCCAGAGGGGTGTCTCCGGGAGTACGATACGTTCCTCTGTCAAACACGGAGGAAGTAATACCTATTATCTGTCCGCCATGCTCGAGCCTCGCTATTTTTTCCAGCGATTCATGAAGCAGGTATTCCTGCAAACGATCGCTGACACCCTCCACCCCCGCCGCATCCAAAGCGTTAAGATGCCTTACCATATCCAACGCAAAAGCGCCCTTGTTGCCTACATTATATTTCTCGCTGTACTCTACGTAAGAAAAGAAGAAACCGAAACCTTTCGTCGCGTCAAACGGGTCTGCAAGAGCGTCCTCCACTGTTTTTATAATGTAATCCTGAGTGTACTGCTCCGTAACACCTTTGCCTGACAAAGCCTTCCGTAGCTTCGCCTCATCCTTCAGTCTTGTCTCTCCAGTAGCTTCGTCTTGCACCAGCAAAGTGGCCGCTGCCCTCTGTATCGGGAGCAAGTCGTTAATATACTTATCAGCCGCGTTCATCTGAATATCCTCATTTTCACTCGCGAATTTTTGCGCTATGATAGCCACATCGCTCTTTTCAATCCCCTCACCGACATTGTCCGTAATAAAGCTTGCCGCGTCCGTTACAAGCGCTTCTCGTGTGGACGGCATCCCCTCAAAAGAAAGGTCTTCTTTTGTCTCCACACCGAATCTGCCCGACCAGGCACTACCCGGCTTACTAAGATAAACCGTTTTTAATTCATTTTGAACCGTTGCCTCTTTCCCGAAATCTGCTCTTACCTCTTTCTGCATCTCAGCTTTGTCAGCCACACCTTCCGCTACACTCACATATAGATCAGCAAAAGCTTTCATAAGGTTAGCCGCAGTATTTTGGTTTTCCCCCGCCACTGCCCTTAAACCCTTTACCGTGTTCAAGAGCATGCTAAGTGCCATAGCTGTACCGAATTGCTCCGCGAAAAATCCGGCCAGTTTTCTCAACCCTTGATCATTTCCAAGAAGCCCACTGTACTGCTCCTCCGCCACCGTACCCTGCAAAGAAGAAACTATGCTTAACGCTCTAGCAACGTCTTTCTCGTCACTCATCTTTTTACCCACTCCCGCCATCGCGTCCTGAAGAGCAAGAAAATCAGCCACACCCCCAACGACAAGATCATACCAGGTTGTCCCTTCAAGGTCTGACATGAATTCCTTCAACCTGTCAACTGTGGCCTTATCTACCCCATTTGCCGCGATACTCTTTACTATCTGCTTCGCCCTTGCTTTTTCCTCTGCCACTGTTCCTGGAATCACATCGTTCAACTCTCTGACTATATTTTTACCCACTATTTTTCTCAGACTGTTACTCGCAGCATCCACGGGATCAAGGGCCGGATCCATAAAAAAGTCCGGGTTCATCTTCCCGTATATCCATTCCGAAACCCCTCTTGCGATACTGCCGAATATTTCACCCTCTTTTTTTGCCTGGTGCCCGACGCTTACCACAAGAGCCAGACCGGCCGGCAATGCTGACATCATCATCATAAATGCCGGTTCCGCCTTGAACGCAGAGAAGACTGTGGCTAAATTCAAAGCGCTGTATATAGCGAAAAATGAAGCAGCTTCCACTATCAATCCAAAATACTTGATCACATCAGGCACGTCAGAATCAGCCGCAACTGCTCTAGCCCCCTTATATGCCTGTACCCTGGTTTTCTTCTGTCGCGAATTATAATATTCTATTGCCCTGTTCGACATCCCACCCTGCCTGTCCAGATCATACGCACCGGCCGCGTAATCCCTGGGGATACCCCACCTTTCGGCCTGCGTCATCTCCCATATGGTCCTTTCGACCTTTCCTTCGCCTTCCCTGTCGGTCGTGTGGCGCGTGGCATTCGCCAGAAGTGTCCTCGCCGCTTCAGCATCGCCGTCCCTGAGGGCATTCTCAACGGCTCTGGCAAGCTGATGGCTGTCCCTCGTCGCGTCGCCTTCGTAAATGCCGGCAATAAGTTCGTGTACGATGATGTAAGGTTGCTCCGTATCCGGCAGGTTTGCCGGCATGTATATGCCTCGTCCTCCCGCATGAGGCAGTGTCAACCCGGGTATAAGGCGTTTATCGGTATTTGCCCACATCTCGCCCACAACAGGCTGCTGAAGCGAGTCAACTAATTGCTGTGTCTGAACGATGCCCGCGTTACCATCCAGAAGCAACTGGTCCTCATTGTTATTTATCGCCCTGGCTATAACACTGTCCTGAGCCACTTCACTGAACAGCGCCTTCATGGCAGCCTTGGCCCCTTCAGGATCCGCTCTGAAACTTTCATTAAAATTCTGAATAGTGATAGTATCGACTATATCCGTCCCGGTTACCATCGACAGTTGCGGCAATCCGGTATCAGGGTTCATCCTTATTACCATAGCTCCCGTCGTACCTTCAAACTGCATCCCTATGGGTTTCCCATCTCCTTCGACAAAAGCCGTTATCGCCGCCACTCCGAGGTCGAATATTTCAGCCTTTTCGGCGCCCTCAACCTCGACGCCAAGCTCGTTCAACATGCTAGCCACCTGAATAAGGGAAAGAGCCACTGAATCTATAGCCGCCTCTACCGGACTCACTCCTCCGGCCAGGATACTGAAATAGGGGCATTCATATCCTTCCTTCATGCGAAAACTGGGTATGATGGAAATATACGATATACCGTTCTTCCTGAGGAGCTCACACATGTTATCCGTATGGAATCCCCCCGTGACCAACACTCCGGTCTTGACCTCTTCACCGGAAAACTTCAGGTTATTGATAAAAGCGTCATCCCTTTTGAATGATATCTCGAAAAAGTTGAACATCTCATCTCGGAACCCGTTCAATCTGTCTATATCGGCAGGCAGCTTGACGGATATCCGGTATGCGGGAGCTTCTCTTTTGATAAAAGAAACGAACCCCTCCACATTAAAAGAATCTTTGTTCTCCTTGTAATATCTATAGTCTTCCCGGGTGAAAGCTACTTCGAAAATGTTTTTTGTCAGCACGAGGTTCTTTGAAAATTTATCCAGTTCTCTCTGCTTTTCGTTCTGGAAAAGCATGTTCTTAATATCGGCCTCGAGCGTTTCGACCTCCTTCATTATTATGGTCTTATCAACAGCGTTATACAAAGAAATGTAGATGATAAATTTTCTCAATTCCGGGAACTGTTCCATCTCGAGGTTAGAAGCCTTAGCCTTGGTTATCAGATATTCGTAAAAATCACTCTGGGGTATGACTTTATTTCTGAAAGCTACGGTCTTTACTAAAAGTTCCTTAATCTCACTCTTGGAAAGTACGCCCTGCAGTCTTTCGATAAGAGCGTCTCTCTCCTTATTCGCCTTTTTGAAATCGATCTTGTCTTCCTGTTCCATCGACTGGCTCAAGAGATAAATGTTGGGATGATCTTTTATGTTCATCCCCTGCATCTTGGCCTTCGCTATGAGAAACAGCAGGTAATCCTTGAACTCGATAGTGTTGGACTTATACTCGCCGTATTTTGTGTCGATCTCAAGGAGTTCCGGAGAATACATATGTTTTTTGAGATTGGTTAGATAGTGATCGAGAAGGCTGATATATTCGAGGGCTTCTTCTTTATACGCGAGCGAATTTCGGTACACGTCAAGATTCTCCATGTACAGATCCGGCTCTTCCACGCCCCACAGTGTCACCTTGTCGGGATTGTTTAGCGCGAAGAACTCGGCACCGTTCACCCGTCCCCACTGTACAAAATAGTCAGCGACCTTTTCCCGGACGCCTTTATCGTAAATATCAGTGAACACCGAAAGATCGTAGGCCCCCGCACCTCCCTCAAGGTTTACATCTTTTATGCCGTATTCAGAGTTAACGTATTCGATTATTTCGGCTACTTTTTTCTGTGCGGGATAATTACAGTGGGCATCCTGTATGTGAATGAGTACCTTATCGGAATTCCCCTTGTGAACATATCGGACCATTCCAAGATCTACAGGCATAGAGAACGTATCGATATTGACACGCTTAGCACCGTTTCCATTGTTCGACGTGTCCAACGCAGCCCAGGCATCAGGCAGGACAAAAGAACACGTAAAAATAAGCAAGGTCATAGTAGATATGACTTTTATTATATGTCTATGTTTTTTCCTATATGCGGAACACATGTCACACCTTCCTTGTGCTATGCTTTTTAAACCCTTTTATTAAGTAGCCAAAAAAAACACTACTAACGCACAACCGCGTTAGTACAATAATTATTTATTTTTTTACGCACTCCTCTGTCCATTTGCTCCTACCTTAAGTTTACACCCAATAACACTTTATTACAAACATATATAACTTACTTTTTTAAACCCTAACTATTACAACACTTTTATCTTAAATAACTTAAAATAGAGGTACACATTTTTAACCAGGTTTTTTTAAAATCGTGTTTATAGTTCGTTGTTCGTAGTTCATTGATAGCCCTCCCTGCACTATGAACAATGAACGATCAACTAAAAACACGCCCCTGACACATTACAGCGCACGGAGGACCTCATTCTGAGCCCTCTTCCAGTCCTGTATCTCGGCAAAATCTATTTTCTTTATCTTTAATGTAAGAACACCGTTGATTATATCGTTCAGCATCTCTTTCGGCGCGTCCTTATATGCGTCGAAATCTATAGATCCCGGTTCCACCAAAGTACCCATAAAACTTACCAGCCTTGTCGCCGCTTCGGGATCAAAGTTCGCTTCTCCTATCCTGTCATAATTAAGAAGAGCCTTCCCGAGTACTATATGCATGACATTATCGACAACGCCGTCGTCGGGTATGTTTCCCTCCTGAACGATAACAATGCGATCTTTCAGATGCGCGTATTTCTCGAACAAGCCGCCTGCCTCAAAGATCCTGTCACGTTCCGCCTGAGTTATAGGCAAATAAAAAAGTATCCTGGGATCTTTCTCCGCTTTCAAGCTTTCTCCGAAAATCGCCTCTATCCTCGGCATCTCGGCAAGAAGATTCTCTCGCCAGTCAGGACCGTAACCGTAATCGAATGGTATGGTGTCCTGGCCATAATCGCGCCTGAGTTTCCTGGCAACGCTCCTGTTAACAGGCGCCTGGCTCGCGGCTTCCAGTTTTGAACCGGGCATTACTATGATATCTGTCTTATTCTGCCACAAGTCAGCTATGACTCCCTTGGCGGCTTCCGTCTGTTCGGCCGCACCTCTTTGTTCGAGCCTACCGAGAGCTCCTTCCGCAGCTATCATGAGAGACCTGCCCCTTTCACCTAGCGGACCGTCTTTTAACGCTATAAGTTTTCTTATGGCACTGGCGAACTGGTCGTAAAATTTTCCTATCTCTTCCGGAAGAAGCTGGTTACCCGGATTATCGACGAATTCCGGGATGAACATATCCAGGGTTCTCTCCAGCTGTCTCTTCACAAAATCTGTCGACTCTTTAATACTTTCATTATCCATACTCGTTCCGTCAGTGAATAAGAGGGACAGAGAGTGCATGTTAGCTATCCTGTCGGAAAGCTTGATAAGCTGCACGTCATGTATAAAATCATCGTTGTACCAGTTCTCGGAACCGGGACGGCCGTCATCGTAGGCCGTCTTAGGATACACAAGACGCCTCATCGTCTCCCTTTGCCGCGTTTCTAATGTCGGAAATTCTTTTTCATATTTCTCTCCTTCCAGCTTGGAAAGCATTCTCACCCCCAGCAGCGTCTCGTCTACCCTCTCCTTTTCAGCCATCCGTCCTTCCGAGTTTTCCACTCTCCTTATCGTCTCGTGGGCAAACGTCCTGAAATCGTCATAAAATTTCGCTTCGTCTTCCCGGGTATCATGCAAGAGCGCTATCTGCAGGATAGCGGGATCCGTCACCCCGAAAAGCTCCACCAGCGCGATCGCGACTTCCAACTGATGGACAAAATACGGCTGGCCGTCTTTTCTCCGCTGGTCTTTATGCGCGTACATCACCGTCAGAGCAGTCTCGTTGAGCCTTCTCTCTTCCTCGGCAGAAAGAGAACCTTTCTCTTTTATAAGGTCCATAAGACCTTCTATCTCCCCCTCCAGGTACCGTTTCTCGCCGGCATCCATACCCCCCGAAACAACATAGTTCAACCTCTCATAAAGCTGCTCCGATGCGGCGTATATCTGGTCGAAATCTTTTTTGAGTTCTTCTGGAATAAGGGTAACAGCCGGGGTGAAGGTATCCCGCTCTATCCTGCCAAGGCCTCGAAAAACCTGACCGGCTTTCCATGTGGCATTAGCGAACCGCGCCAGAAGCAGCATATCTTTTTCGGACATGGGTTCTACCTTGCCTTCCTTGTTGACCCTTTCGTTTATCGAAGCCAGGACTTCCAGTGGTGTCACATTGTCACGCTCACATATAACTCCCATGCCACTCTCCAGGGCATATACCCCCGCGAGATTCATCGCTATTTTTTCCTGCACCGCAGCAGTCCCCTCCTCTTCCGCCAAGATCAACGGAGGCGCTTCTTCGCCTATACCCCTGTAATACGCCCCGTGCTGCCACTCGGCCATCTCCCTCGCCGCCTGCCTGCTTTGCAGTATCTGCTTAAGCGCTTCGAACTGGACGATCGGCGGAACCTCCGCTTCAACGGTCGACTCTACCTCTTGCTCCACCAATTCAACATTGCGCTCCTTCACTTCATCGCTTTGAGCCTTGATGCCATCGACCATCTCTTCTACCCTGGCCGCATCAAACCCGCTGGCGATATTTCCCGTTACAGGCTGAGCAATCGGCACAGACCTGGAAACAGCTTTCTTTATTACCCTTTTATAAAAAAATGATACGACGTCGAGTTTTGCCATCATCAAAGTCCGTTCTAAATAAGGCATAAAGCGCGCGCTTATAACCTCCAAACGCTGCAGGACTCTTTCCGGAAAAGACTTCCATGCAGATCCCTCTATCGCGTATGCTATGTCAGGGACCTCCGAATTCTCACGAAAATGTTCTAACAAACTCAGATATATGAACTGCTTTATCGGCCGCGTCGGATTCCCGGCCTTCTTGAATATGACTTTATAATCATCTTTTCCGGGATCCGGGACTATGGTCTCTATTTCCTCTCCGACGTGAAGAGAATTGTACTCTTCTATCATCCTCGACTCTGTCCTGGCTACCCTTATCTGCCTGTCCAGTTCAGAAAGCCATCCGGAGACCTCTTCCTCAACCTGATCCTCCGCATATCTTGCGGGAACAAAATTACCTACATCCATAAGTACGACTTCACCCACGCTGTAGGATCTTCCGTTCAGGGTCTGATCCTCCGTGAGAACCATGAACTGAAGGTCTCTCGGAGCATATCCTTTTGATAAAAGCGTCCGCAACACTCTCTCCGCGCTAGGCCGCGTCCTCTCGTTGACCGCATTTCTTATGTCCTGCGGTCTGTCCAGCAAAGTGTTTACCCCCTCTATGATCTCCATTCCAAAAGCCGGCACACCGCCCATATTAACACTGTAATATGCGGGCATGATCTCGGTTTCGGAAGAGCCGATACCTGACAGATCCCCCTGGACTCTCATCTCCCTGCGAAAAGACTCCACTATATTCGATTGTATACGTTCATAATCTTCGTCACTATCCGCGTTCTCCCGGTCAAACGCTTTTCTGACCTTTACCGCCACATCACCCTCGACCCCTTCTATCCGGGCTCTAAAAACCACGGCGGCAGTGCCCTCCCCTATAACCTCGATAAGCTGCGGCTCCGGAGCATCAGCGTCTCCCTCCCACCCGGGATACTCCTGTATCCCATACCTGTTAAGTAAGGCCGTGTTAAGGCTTTTTCCCGGTATCCTCAGGTTTCTCTCTAAATTGTCCAATCGTTCAAGATATGAAGGTATATTGTACTCCGCCCACAACTCCCCGAGCTGAGGGTCTCCTCTCCCGCTTCCCCTCCCGAAGAACTCCCGCAAAGCACTAAGCATCATCATCCGGGACTCCGGATCAGGCAGTATTTGAGGATGGTATTCCATTATTCCAAGCAGTGTCTGCGCAAGCATATACCTTTGAGGCGTAGCTATATTAAGCTGATCTTCGCCCCTGAGACCTTCAAGAAAAAACCTGAGTTCTTCCTGTGTCATGGTCTCAGGGAGGCCGCTTTGCGAGAAAACCGCAGAAAAGACGGGACCCATATCCTCCCAGTTCACACTTCCGGTCTCCCTTAACTTGTTAAAGAACTGTGTCTTCTTTTCACTAAGCGATCTTTCCAGTTCAGCAACCTCACTCGGCAAAAGTTCATCTCTGACCCTGTCGGCATAGCCGTAATTTTCGCGAAGAGAGGTCAGCCAGTCCGCCAGGGCCTCTATATCATGTCTTTCTACTAGTTCCTGGGCTTCTTCCGGTAATCCTGTTCTTTTGTCGATCTTCACCAGGGTAGCTTTCTCTATACGGTACTCCGACCCCGTCTTTTCCAGGCCTCTGTTTACTGCCGGGACCATTTTCGCATTGACTATCATGTGAAAAACAGTGAGAACAAGAAAACCGACTACAATCGGGTTCAACGAAGCTGCTACCATCATATGCTGGATGTAACCCGTAGAAAGCGCCGCTTCAACCCCTCCGGCAAACAAAGATATCCCCAGCGGTGTGATGACACGGTTACCTTTGGCTTCATTAAATAAAGGATGCAATATAATGAATATCCCGCGGGATACGACAAGCGCGGGCCAGAACGACAGGAACGGAGAAAGAAGCGCTGGCAACAACAAATAGAATGTCACCTCTTCCAACAAAGGTCCTAAATAGTTATCATACGTGTTTTCCCCGAGAAGCTTTACCAGCGAGTTCCTTATAAATGGAATGTGCAGGACCCCCTTCCCGACAGAGGGTTTCATAGCTTTCAGCATCTCCGCTTTGGCGGGCGTTGTTTTGGATCCCCTGTCTTCGAAATATATGCCTCTACCCTCATCAAAGAACATATTTTCCGGCAGCAGCCCGACTTCCCGAAAAACATTCACATCCTCTTCTGTGGGCTTAACCTTTATTCCCGCAACGGCATATCCCGTCCGAGACCTCCTCTCTACCCCCCATATCGCGTCGTACAAATAACTTACTCCTTCGGATATAAGTTTTTCATCCGGGTTCTCGACATCTCCTTCCGCGTAACTGGTCAGTCCCGCCCTAAGCGCCTCTTTTCTTGACCTTACGTACTCCGATAATCTCTCATGGACATTTGCCAATCTTCTGAGCTCTTCCGTTACCCTATCTTCCCCGTATCTTTCTCTAAGGAACTCCACTTTTGGCACAGCTTTGCCTGCCTCTTCAAAAATATCATGCAGCATCTCATGCAAAAGACCGGAGCGCATAGTTCCGTAACCCAGCGTCTTATTGCTGCTTCTCATTCCCTCTATATGGAATTGTCCCGCTTTTCTATCGATCAATGGTATCGCTATGGGTTCGGTGAAATAAAAACCGGGATTATATCTCACCATAAAATCACACATATTCCTGAAAACCGGATCTTCTACATAAAAATCTTCCAGGGATTTTATGTCCGACTCAAGGATCCCGTAAGGGATAACCACTCTTCGAACATTATCGGCATCAGCACCCGCTTTCAGGACACCATCTCCTTCCATGGGCACTTTCTCTCCGGCCTTGCTGATAATATTCCTGTACAGGCTATGGTCCTCGGGGATCAGGTAATATGTTTCAACCCTGGGATTATGTACCCTGCGAAGCATAGAACCTGAGCCCGCTATCGCGACGACTCCCCCCCCTTCGTAAAACAGGATAAAATGTGCCGGCACATTCCATCTGGCATCATCTTTGATGGAAACAAGCTTTGCTCTGCGTTCAGGGATTTCAAATTCCGGCCTTGCTTCGATGACCTCTTCGTCTGTTACTATTATCTCCGCGCCGGAAAGGACTTCATCCACAAAATCCAGCTGGAAAGAATCCCCATCTTCCTTCTCGACCCTGAACATCTCCCTCTTGAAACGGTCAAATCCCTCGCGCAGCTCCTCCGGCACCTCTCCTACACCTCTGCCTTCGATAAGCTGGTCTACTGAAAAATTCCTCCGGTATCCCTCGGGTAGGCTACAAATGACCGTTCCCGAACGCCCCGTTATCTGAATGTCATCGGCCACATCACTCAAGGGTATCCCATTTTCCTGCAGGAACAGCGTAAGATCGCTCAGTATCACAACTGATGCCTTAAAAACATTGATGCTCCTGTTGCCGTACACCACGTTCCCTAGTCCATTTAGCTTACTGGCTATTGCCATTGTCGAAGCCTTAGCTATGACCGTACCGAGCATCCTCTGAAGGTTGGTAGTCTGGCCGGCAAGAATTTCAAAATACGGGCTCTTGTAATCCTTTTCGTTCTTGAATTTCGGAAGTATGGTCACGTATGAGATCCCCGCCTTTTCAAAAAGCTCCAGCAGGTTCTCAGTGTGAAACCCCCCGGTCATCATAATGGCGCTTTCCTGGCCTCCTGCCGATTCCTCATATCTCAGATTCTTCAAAAATACGACATCCCTCTCGAATGAATACTCGTAAAACCTTGATATTTCTTTCAGGTACTTATTCAGATTGAGTATGTCGGGGGAAAGCTGCACTTTTATCCGGAACTTTGGAGCCTCTTTCTCGATAAATTTAACGTAATTATCAGCATTGAAAGAAACCCTGTACTCGAGAAAATATTTATAATCCGTTTTCGTAAGCGATATGGCAAATATATTTTTCATCAGCGCCAGGTTGCGGGAAAGGACATTTAACTCTCGCTGTGCATCATTCTCATACAAGGGTTCTTTTATCGCGGCTTCAAGCTCGTCCAACTCGCTCATGACCCTGGAACGGTCCACCTCTTCATAAGTGGTGATGTACTCTATGTATGCCGATAACGCGGGGTATTTTTTGACATCAAGGCCCAGTTCCTTCGCTTTTTCCAGCAGGTACCCGTAGAACGCTTTCCGGGATATCTTCTTTGTCTTGAATTCAAGGCTTTTCGAAACGAGTTGCCTTACCTCGTTCTGTGACAGACCGTCCTTAAGATCATCTATCAGTATGCTTCTCTCAGTATTGGCCTTGTTAAAATCAACTTTTTCTTCCTGCTCCATAGCTTCGTACAAAAGATGCAGGTTAGCAAACTCATCGATATTCACTCCGCTCTCAGCTGCCTCCCCGATAAGGAACTCAAGATATTCCCTGAATTCCATATTGCCGGCCTTGTACGCGTTGTACGCCATGTCTATCTCCAAAAGACGAGGGCCGTATATATGTCTTTTCAGATCATTGAGAGCGCTGGTAAGTTCTTCCAGGTAACCGTCGACCTCCGGTTTATATTGCAGAGAGTCTCTGTAAACTTTCAGATTCGCGAGATAAAGGTCTTTATCCTCCACACCCCAGAGAAGTACCCTGTCGGGATTATTTATCGCGTAAAGCTCGGCTCCGTTTATCTCACCTTTCTTGACGAAATAATCCGCTACTTCCCTCCGAATAGCTTTACCGGAGATAGCGGTAAAGACCGAAAGATCATAATCGCCGACACCGCCCTCAAGGTTGACGATCCTTATGCCGTACTCTTTGTTCAGATAATCAATGATGTCGGATATTTTTCCCTGCGCGTAGAAGTTAGCATGCGCGTCCTGAAGATGAATGACAAACTGTTTTCCCTTCCCGCGAAAGACTTCTTTCACTTCACCAAGGTGGGCGGGAATAGTAAATGTATCTACATCCAGACTGGCAAATTTTGAAAGATCACCACCCAAAGAAAGGTCAAAAGAAACTTCCGTCTCCTCGACCAGGGCCCATGCGTCGGACAGAACAAAACATACGACGAAAGCTGTCAGCGATATGACCGCTATCATCTTTCTTAAAACATTATGTTCGTTCATCCAGTTATACATGTTAGCACCTTATAAATATTCTTTTTAAAACTTTTAATATAGTGGACACAAAAATACCTATTTATTTTTTAACAAATATATGCACACTCATACATACTCCTACCCATTATTTAGTTTACCCACCAAATATACACAATACAAATTAAAGTAGATAACTTTTTTAAACCCTAACTAATAGCTGTTTTTTTATAGATTTTTAGTAGGTAGAACACTATGCGCTTTCGATAAATGTTCGGATGGTTTCGTATATCTCATTGAGCTTGGAATGGTCGAATCTTGCCGCTTTCGGGATAAGATCGATAACTATCGTATTGCGGGAATTACCTGCTTCGTCAAAACACATGGCTATAAAATCATCTTCATTCAGCTTCCTGGCATTAGGTATATGACGGTACCACCTGAGCAGCTGGTCCGACTTAACCCCGCCTTTAACATCCCCTGCCCTTATCGCTCTTAGTACGGCAAAAAGAGCGATCTCCACAACAGGATAATAGTCCACTTTTTTGCCCTTTGTCTTAAGCTGCGAATCGTCGAACCCGGTCAGGAAAGATACATCCTTAAAAGCGTCAAAATGACCCATATCAGATTTTGGAGAAACAATAACTATATTTTCCTTTTTGATCCTATTCTTCCCTCTCGACGTCATAGCATCAAGACGCCTTGAAAGGTTCTCTCCCTCGTCCACTATAATGTGAAGGTTCTTCAATATTATCTCAAGTTCAGAATTATTTCCGTTCATCTTCTTGAGAGGGTCGATCACACAATCCTTTATCATCGCGGATACCTCGGACTTGGAGGCCTTGCCCGGATCTATCGCGAGAACATACTTTTCATCAGGAGACTGCCCCGACCATGACATCAGCGCGTTCGCCAGGAACGATACGACTTTTTTAGCATTATCTACCAAGTATTCATCCGCCGGCCATATCCTCAGGTTCTCTTCCCTTTCTTCCACAATAAAGTTGTCCGGATCATTTTTCCAGAACCCTTGTTCAAGCATCGTCTGATGTATGACCTTCGGCACCTTGACCTTGTCGTCTGCCCGCGACATTGCCGAATGAGAACCTATGACTCTCAGAAAATCCTGCCTCTTCTTGTTGGCTAGACTCTTTTCTTCACCGGCATATTCCCTGGCTCCCGCCATCACCTTCTCAACGAATACCGGCGTAGTCGCCACAGCTATGTATCCGTCCGGATGCGGCAGCATGCAAAGCTCTTTGTTTTTATATTTTCCTGGAGCTTCCACCTGTATCTTTCCGACCGGAAAATCAGTAATTTTCTCTTCCTTCGAGGGGTCAGCAGCAGAGGTGGGGTCGCCGGCGACAGCCTCGCTCGGCACCGGCATAGTCCAATGGGCGATTATTCTCGTACCGATAGTAACGGGACTTCTATCGTGTTTAACGGCCTTACCCGGGGTGTACGTGATGTTCTCCCCGTACGAATCTACCGCGACCACCAGAAATTTTTCGGCATCTACGGTGATCTCATCCGCTTTTTTGCCAAATCCACGAAAAATAAATTCCAAATACTGTCCCTCCGCCGGATAATCCCTGAACATAAGTATTGCCGGCTCCAGGGGATCCGCGTATGCAAAACCATCCATCATTGTCATTACCGCGTCTCTTACTCCCTGAAGTTCAG
>CAZUYM010000011.1:0-18776 GCA_964624805.1 uncultured Planctomycetia bacterium | reverse complement strand
GTCACCGCCGGGATGGTTGGCCTGTTTTACCGGGGCTGACGGTTGTTTTGATAATATTTCAGCCGACAGCCGGTAAGTGACAGCTATCTCTTGACATTATCCGTAAATATCCTATAATGATAATATCTTACGACGGCTTGCCACAAGGAAATCCCACTTTAAGAGCGTTTATAATCCTAAAACTTGAAAATTTATCCCGATAACTATATATGATACCATTCTTTACATTATGAGATCCCGGCCTTTTTTAAAATTTCACATAATATGAGCACAAAAACAAAGAACATTTATCTGATAGACGGCAATTCCCTTTGCTACAGGGCGTTTTACGGCATAAGAGAGCTCACAACCTCTAAGGGTATGCCTACAAATGCTATTTACGGTGTGGTGAACATGCTTCGCAAACTCGTGAAGGAACATGATCCCGAGATGATGGTAATGGTCTTCGACATGAAGGGCCCCACGGTCCGGCACAAGAAATACGAAGAATATAAAGTGCATCGTAAACCCATGCCGGATGAACTTGTCGACCAGATGCCCCGGATAAAGGAAGTGGTGGAGGCGTACAATATACCGGTATGCCAGCTCGAGGGATACGAAGCTGACGATATAATAGCGACTCTTGCCGAGAAGTCCAGAAAGAAAGGGTGGTCCGTGACGATAGTTACCGGAGACAAGGACGCTCTTCAGCTTGTGGACGATAAGGTCAGGGTACTCAGCGCGCATACTTCCGGTGAAAAAGTGTACGGGCCTGATGAAGTCCTGGAAAAGTACGGTGTGCCTCCTGAGCTCATGGTGGATCTTATGGCCCTCATGGGGGACCAGAGCGATAATATTCCGGGAGTAAAGGGAGTCGGTCTGGTGACAGCGAGCAAGCTGGTAAAAGAATTCGGCTGTCTTTCGGAAATATACAAGAATATAGACAAGGTGTCTTCTGACTCTCTCAAAAAGAAACTCTCCGAGGACCGTGAAATGGCAGACCTCAGCCGTGAACTGGTTGAACTCGACAGGGACGTTCCGGTAGAGCTCGATCTGGATAAGAGCGTTGTCTCTGACCCCGACTTTGAGCGTCTCGCGGAACTATTCAGGGAATTCGAGTTCGGGAAACTGCTGTCGGAGATCGTCCCTAAAGATGTCGAAGACACGAAGTACTGCCTGAAAGACGACCTGAAAGACGTCAAGGCCCTGCTTGGAGAGCTCAAAGAAAATAAGCTATGTTCAGTAACGTACGAGGTGGATGCCGAGGGAAGGCCCGAGGGGCTGGCTGTTTCCGCGAAAGAAGGAGAAGGATACTTTTTCCCCGCGACCCTCTCAAAGTCAGATCCAAAAAGGTGGAAGGAACTCCTTAAAGGTATATTCGAGGACGAGAAGATCCTCAAGGCAGGATACGACATGAAGGAAGATATCCGCCTGCTTACCGAAGAAGGTGTCTCGGCGCGCGGAAGTATTTTTGATGTCATGATAGCGGATTATCTCATAGATCCGGCAAGGCCCAAATACGACCTTGAAAGCATGGCTATGCGTCACCTGGAATACAATCTCACCCATGCCGGAGGGCAGATGGCATGGGGCTCTGACGGACAGGCAACAATGGATATGGAAGCGAAAGAAGATCACCTTAAGGCCTGTGAAAGCAGCGATATAATACTGCGCCTTTACGGCAAGCTGGCGCCTGTCCTGAAAGAGAAAGAGCTGGATAAACTTTTTTTTGACGTGGAGATGCCGCTTGTTGAGATCCTGGCCGAAATGGAGCTTGAAGGCGTAGGCATCGACATAATCTATCTAAAGAAACAATCCCATGAAATAGAGAAGAAACTTGCTGATGTGACCGCGAAGATCTACGACCTCGCCGGGGAGGAGTTCAATATAAATTCTCCCAAGCAGCTTCAGGTCATCCTGTACGAAAAATTATCTCTGCCGGCGCTCAAGAAGACAAAGACGGGCATATCCACGGATGAATCGGTCTTGAGCAGACTCGCGGACATGCACGAACTCCCCAGAGAGCTTCTGGAGTACCGGGAGCTTAACAAACTTAAAACGGCTTACTACGATTCTTTCCTGGAACTGGCCGACAAAAAGACCCACAGGATGCACGCGCGTTTTAACCAGGCGGTGACCGCCACGGGAAGGCTCTCCTCCAGTGAACCGAACCTGCAGAACATACCGATAAAGACCCCGCTCGGCAAAGAGATAAGAAAAGCTTTTGTGCCCGGGGGAAAAGACATGCTGTTGGTCGCTGCGGATTATTCCCAGATAGAGCTAAGGGTCCTCGCGCATCTTTCACAGGACAAAAAACTCATAGAAGCTTTTCATAAAGGTGAGGACGTCCACAAATTCACGGCGGCGCTTATATTTGAATGCGAGCTTTCCGAAGTAACGGACAAGATGCGCTCAGCCGCTAAAACAGTGAATTTCGGGATAGTGTACGGTATGGGAGCGTTTAGCCTGGCGAAAGATCTGGGCATAAATGTTTCGGAAGCGCAGGATTTTATAGACTCTTATTTTAAAAGATACAAAGGCGTGAGCTTGTACATAGACAAGACCATAGAAGGTGCCAGAAAAAATGGTTTTGTTACGACGTTGCTCAACCGGCGGCGGTACATTCCCGAAATAAATGTCTCTAACGAGCGCGTTAAGGGTTTTGCCGAAAGGGTCGCCGTGAACACTCCGGTGCAGGGATCAGCCGCGGACGTAATAAAACTTGCGATGATAGGATGTCATGAAGAATTTTCCGGGACCGGTGTAAAGATGATAATCCAGGTCCACGACGAACTTGTCTTTGAAGTGCCGAAAGATATGCTTCAAGAAGCCGTGAGTAGGATAAGGGACAGGATGGAGAAAGTCCTGGATCTCGAAGTCCCGCTTAAAGTCGACGTGGAGGCCGGGAAGAACTGGCTGGAAATGGACACTATAGAGGTCTGAGGGGGGCGTTTAGGTGAAACGAAGAATTATAGGCGTAACGGGAGGTCTGGCCGCGGGAAAGACGACAGTGTCGGACATGCTGGCCGCAAAAGGAGCGCTTAAAATAGACGCGGACAGTATATCGCATGAGCTTTTGGAGGGAGATGAGGATATCATCGGCAGGGTAGTGAGCGCTTTCGGCGAAGATATCCTGACGGGAGGGGAAATAGACCGCAGGAAACTTGCGGCGCGGGTTTTTTCCGACAGGGAGAAACTCAACGAGCTTTGCGGAATACTGCACCCCGGTATAATACGCGAGATAAAAGACCGGGTAGAAAGTTCAGACAGTAACGTCGTAGTTATAGACGCGCCGCTTCTGTTGGAAGCGGGGCTTGAGGAATATGTCGATGAGGTGGTAGTAGTCAGAGCTTCTGAAGACATCCAGATAGAGAGGGCAAAGGAACGGGGGATATCAGAGGAGGAAGCAAGACGCATCATATCGAATCAGATGCCGGTCTCCGAAAAAGTAAAGTCCGCCGAGCACGTAATAGATAATGTAAGTGATATTGAAAAGATCAAAGAAGGAGTAGAAAAAATATGGCAAAGAACGTAAAAAAAGACAGTGCGAAAGAGCCGGCGAAAGCACCGGAAAAAGTGCCGCCGAAAGCGCCGACAAAGGAGACGAGAGGGAATCAAGGCGGCGGAGAGCTGGACATAGTGCAGCTTAAAAACATGAAGATAGGGGAGTTGACGGAGCTCGCTAAGGGCCTGAATATCGAGGGTATAGGCGCAATGAAGAAGCACGACCTCATTTTTAAGGTACTGCAGGCTAAGATAGAGAAGAACGGCCTCGCATACGGAGAAGGGGTGCTCGAAGTGCTCGAGGACGGGTTCGGTTTTTTAAGGAGCGCGGACTATAATTATCTACCCTGTCCTGACGATATATACGTGTCCCCGTCACAGATAAGAAGGTTCAGCCTTAAGACAGGAGACACGGTAAGCGGCCAGATACGGCCGCCTAAAGAAGGCGAAAGATATTTCGCGCTTCTCAAGGTCGAGGCGGTCAACTATGAGAATCCCGAAGTGGCTAAAACTAAAATACTTTTTGAGAACCTTACGCCGCTTTATCCCGATGAGAGATTCGTTCTTGAAAGAGAGCCGAACGAGATCTCTATGCGTGTCATGGATCTTCTGACTCCCGTGGGGAAAGGGCAGAGAGGGCTCATAGTCGCGCCGCCTTACAGCGGTAAGACTGTTTTTCTGCAGAAGTTCGCTAACAGCATCAGTAAAAATTATCCGGAAGTCAAGCTTCTGATACTGCTTATTGACGAAAGGCCGGAAGAAGTAACGGATATGCAGAGGTCGGTTAACGCCGAGGTAGTGGCGTCCACTTTTGACGAGCAGGCGCAGAGACATACGCAGGTAGCCGAGATGGTCCTGAGCAAGGCAAAGCGTCTTGTGGAGCACAAATACGATGTAGTCATCCTGCTGGATTCCATCACGCGCCTTGCGCGCGCGTACAATACCACCGTACCGCATTCCGGAAAGATCCTTACCGGAGGTGTCGACGCTAACGCGTTGCATAAACCAAAAAGGTTTTTTGGTGCCGCGCGTAATATCGAAGAGGGCGGAAGCCTTACGATAATAGCGACAGCGCTGGTCGATACCGGAAGCCGCATGGATGAGGTCATCTTCGAAGAGTTCAAGGGGACCGGTAATATGGAGATGCAGCTTGACCGGAACCTGTTCCAGAGGAGAATATATCCCGCCATAGATATCAAAAGGTCCAATACAAGAAAAGAGGAGCTTTTGGTGGAAGATGATGAGCTTAAGAAAATATGGCTTATGCGGAAAGCTCTCAGCGATTTGGACTCAGTAGAGGCTATGCAGCTTTTGATAGACCGTCTTAAAAAATCCAAGACAAATCAGGAATTCCTGGAAAATATGGGTAAAGCCTGATCAGCCGACGAGGAGCTGCCGTAGTTTTATAAGTGGTGTATTTAAGTGCCCTTAAATACTATTGTGAGGCGGTTTCTCCTGCCGCGGTCCTGATTTTCGCCTATATATAAATATATCTAATTAAATACTTGATATTTATAGGATATTTAGTACAATAATACCTCACGAAAGTACGTACAAAACATAATATGTCAAGGAGGGTTAGAAGTGAAGAAAGGTATACATCCGAAATACAAGGAAACTACTATAGTTTGCGCGTGTGGAAATACGGTTCACACACATTCGACTAAAGAAAGTATACATGTGGAGATCTGTTCCCAATGTCATCCTTTCTATACCGGTAAACAGAAACTGGTCGATTCCGCCGGTATGGTAGAACGTTTTAAGAATCGTTATGCAAAGAAAAAGACTGAGAAACCCGCGCTTGCGGCAAGTGCCGAGGTGAAGCCCGAAGAGCAGAGTAGTCCTGCCGAGGTGAAGCCCGAAGAGCAGAGTAGTCCTGCCGAGGGAAAGCCCGACGTTAGCGATACTGCCCAGTCAAGCGGTGAAGATACGCAGGAAAAAGAAGCGTAACGATATTCAAGGTAAAGTGTTACAGCGTATAGCTTGAAGTTTTCGAGCCGCGGTCATGGGGAGTTTTCCTTTCCGCCGCCGACAGAAATCGAGCTATACGCTTTGTGTTAATACAGGTCGGTACGCTCTATGGAAAAATTTTTTGAACAACTCAATAAAAAACGCGAGAAGTATATGGCTCTTGAGAAAGAGCTTTCTTCTCCTGAGTTGTTATCCGACCGAGAGAAATTTAAAGTAAAGGCCAAGGAATACGCTTCTCTAAAGGAAGTGGTCGCGCTCTATGACAGATATATGGATCTGGGAAAAGAAAAGTCCACGCTGGAGGATATGATAGCCGAAGAAGGCGCGGGAAGCGAATATTCCGTTATGGCGCAGAAAGAACTCGAAGAAGTTCAGGCCGCAGCGGAGAAAAAGAGAAAAGACCTCGAAGAGCTTCTGCTGGAAGGGGATTCGGAGGACTACCGGCGCAACGTTATTATGGAAATAAGAGCGGGCACCGGAGGGGTAGAGGCAAGCCTGTTCGCTTCGGATCTTTATAAGATGTACTCCAGGTACGCGGACGACAAAGGCTGGAAAATATCTATAATGAGCCTGAGCGGAACAGAGATGGGCGGGATCAAGGAGATCGTTTTTTCGGTCGAAGGACATAATGTTTTTAAGGACCTGAGGTTTGAGATGGGAACCCACAGGGTGCAGCGCGTACCCGAGACAGAAGCAAGCGGGCGTATACACACTTCCGCGGCTACCGTCGCGGTACTGCCGGAAGCCGACGATGTGGACGTGGACGTGAAAGCGCAGGACCTTAAGATCGATGTTTTTAGGGCGACGGGCGCGGGGGGGCAGCACGTTAATACCACAGATTCCGCTGTCAGGATAACGCATCTTCCCACAGGCGTGGTCGTAAGCTGTCAGGACGAGAGAAGCCAGCACAAGAACAAGGCGAAAGCCATGCGTGTTCTTAAGGCCAGGATCCTGGAGCAGAAGCAGAAGGATGCGGCGCAGGAGAGATCGGAAGTGAGAAAAAAACAGGTAGGAAGCGGTGACCGGTCCCAGAAGATCAGGACTTATAATTTTCCCGAAAACCGTATTACCGATCACAGGATAAACCTTACGGTATATAACCTGAGCAATATTCTGGAGGGTCAGCTGGAGGGAGTTATAGGGCCGCTTGCCGAGGAAGACAGGAAACTAAGGCTGGAGTCAAGCTGATCTGCCGGGAACAAAAAAATGGAATATTCAGAGACTATACCGATACAGTATGAAGAAGGCACCGCCGCCTTTCTGGGCATGGACATTGCGGTGGATCCAAGGGTGCTTATACCGCGCCCGGAGACCGAACTTCTGGTCTCTGTAGTTGCCGAGCTTTGCGAAAAGGCAGGAAGCTCCCGGCCTAGAATACTGGATATAGGCACGGGAAGCGGAGTGATACCGATGGGTCTTACAAAGCTTATTGAGAACTGCCGTGTCACGGGAGCCGATATAAGTACGGACGCTCTTGAAGTCGCGAAGATCAACATCGAGAGCCAAGGTCTTGAGAAAAATGTAGACCTGGTGGTTTCGGATATGTTCTCGGCGTTCGGGCAGGGAGACTTCGGTACTTTTGACTGCATCGTGTCGAATCCTCCGTATGTCTCGGAAGCCGACTACGCGGAAGTCGACGCGTGGGTAAAGGCTGAACCGGAGATCGCTCTTTTATCCGGGAAAGAGGGGATGGATCACCTGGAGATAATAGCTGCTGAAAGCGGCAGGTACCTGGCGCGCGGAGGTTTTACCGCGGTGGAAGTCGGCTATGACCAGGCGGACAAGGTACGGAAAGCTTTCGTCAAGCACGGGTTCAGTGATGTGAAAAGTTTTAAAGATCTTAACGGATACGAGCGGGTCATTACGGGGTACATAAATGGATAAGCTGATAATAGAGGGGGGAAGGCCTCTGTCGGGGTCGATAAAAATAAGCGGCGCTAAAAATGCCTGTCTCCCGATACTTGCGGCCACACTTCTGACTGACGAAAAGTGTGTTATAAGGAACGTTCCGGAACTCAAAGATATAGCTACCATGGTAGAGCTATTAGAGATTTTCGGGCGCGACGTAAAACGGGACTCCTCCTGCGTAGAGATAGGTTCCGGAAGGGTCAAACAGGTGCAGGCGTCCTATGACCTTGTAAGCACAATGAGGGCGTCTATAGCTGTCCTGGGTCCGCTTCTGGCGAGATATGGCGAGGCCAAAGTGTCGTTCCCCGGCGGATGTGTAATAGGCCCCAGGCCGATAGACCTGCATCTGAAAGGATTACGCGGACTCGGTGCTGAGATCATTATCGAGGAAGGATATATAGTCGCGAAGGCTCCAAAACTGAAGGGGAGCAAGATATATTTAGGCGGGCATTTCGGGTCCAGCGTGCTGGCCACGGCCAACATACTTATGGCTTCCGTTCTTGCTGAAGGCGAGACCCTTATAGAGTACGCCGCATGTGAGCCGGAGATAAAGGACCTGGCTGCCTTTCTGTCAGGGATGGGCGCCGAAATAGAAGGAGCGGGCACACCCACTATTAAAGTTCGAGGGGTCAAGAAGCTGAGCGGCGTGGAATACTCCGTGCTTCCAGACAGGATAGAGGCGGGGACGTATATGATAGCCGGTGTCCTGACGGGCAGCCGCCTGTTCCTTGAAGACGCCAGGGCCGAACATAACCTTGCTCTCATTGACAAGCTGCAGGAATGCGGCGGTGTTGTGGAGATCACCGATAACGGCATAGCAGTATCCCGGAAAGATGACAGGGTGCACGCTACGGATATAACAACGCTGACCTATCCGGGGTTCCCCACGGACCTGCAGGCGCAAATGATGAGTCTCGCGACCCTTTGCGACGGGATAAGCGTTATTACGGAGAAGATATACCCTGAAAGGTTCATACATATCAGTGAGCTTAACAGGATGGGCGCGGAGATAATGCTCGAGGGAGCCACTTCTATAATAAAAGGGGTCAAGAGACTGAGCGGCGCGCCGGTTATGGCATCGGACTTGAGAGCCTCAGCGGCTCTTGTACTTGCCGGGCTGGTGGCCGAAGGGCGTACGGAAATATCAAGGGTATATCACCTCGACCGTGGGTATGAGCATTTGGAGGAAAAGCTTTCGGCAGTGGGAGCTAAAATAAGCAGAGTGAACGAATAGAAGGACACCTTTAAGTACAAGGTGTCCGAAAATAGAAGAGACAAAAGGAGAGAAGAATGGCAGTAGTTTTAAGATTGAAGATGTTCGGGAGCAAGAAAAAACCGTTCTACCGGATAGTCGCGATGACGAAATCCAAAAAACGCGACGGCAAAGCTCTGGAGGAACTGGGACACTATGATCCTAAAAAAGGCAGGGATCAGGTAGCTTTGGATCGTGGCAGGGTCGAGTATTGGCTTAATAACGGAGCCCAACCCTCCCCGACGGTAAAAAGCATTCTTAAGCGTTTAGACGTGTAAATACAGTCACGACGCAAACGGGGATAACTGAACGGAAGAATATGAAAATAGATATTCTGACACTATTCCCGGGGATGTTCGAGAACGTTCTCGGGGAGTCCATGATGAAGAGAGCCCGTGAGAAAGGGCTGGCCCAGATCGAAGTGCATGATCTCAGGGCATGGACGGAAGACAATCACAGGACAGCCGACGATAAACCGTACGGCGGCGGACCCGGCATGGTCATGAAGGTGGAGCCGGTGGATAAGGCGCTTTCCGACCTGAAGAAGGATATCGAGGAAGAATCGGCAATGACGATACTTCTTACACCACAGGGGCAGAGGTTTAATCAGGATACGGCAAAAGCACTCGCCACATGCGGACACATGATATTGGTCTGCGGACATTACGAAGGCGTCGACGAAAGGATAAGAGAGCTGGTTGACATGGAACTGTCCATAGGTGATTATGTGCTGACATGCGGGGAGGTCCCGGCGATGGTGGTCTCTGACACTGTAGTGAGGCTTATCCCCGGAGTACTGGGAGACGCGGAATGCCTGGTGGAAGAATCTTTTGAGGACGGGTTTCTGGAGTATCCGCAGTACACACGTCCGTCGGAATATAAGAACATGAGCGTTCCCGAAGTGCTTTTGAGCGGAAACCCAAAAAAGATAGATGAATGGCGCAGGGAGCAGGCGCTTCACAGGACGAAAGTCAGGCGTCCCGATCTCTTAGACTGACAGGGGCGATAACAGATAGTTTGAAATAGAAGTGTACAAACAGGAGGAAGAAAGATGAAGAAACTGATAGCCGATGCTGAAAAAAAATATTCGAAAGAGGAGATCCCTCAATTCGATATCGGTGACACTATTGACGTGCATTTTACGATCAAGGAAGAGAATAAGATGCGAGTACAGGTGTTCAGCGGCATTGTGATAAGAAAAAAAGGTGCCGGGATAAACAAAGCGTTCACAGTAAGGCGCATATCCTATGGCGAGGGTGTCGAGAGGATATTCCCTTACCATTCGCCGCTTATGGAAAAGGTGATAGTAAAGAAAAAAGGTAAGGTGAGAAGAGCGAAACTGTATTATCTCCGAAGCAAGAAGGGCAAAAAGGCGACCAAAGTTAAGGAGAAAATTGTCCAGAAAACTCAAGCCGCAGAATAACACGGATACCTTTCGATATGAAAGGAAAGCCGCGGAGTCCGGTTTCTCGAAAGTGGCCGGAATAGACGAGGCTGGCAGAGGGCCCCTTGCGGGTCCTGTTGTAGCTTCGGCGGTGATAGTACGGGACAATGATTTTAAGGAGAGAATAGACGACTCAAAAAAACTGACCGAACGCATGAGAGAACGGGCTTTTTTTGAGATACTCCAGCGCTGTGATGTGGGGATAGGGACGGCCAGCGTGGAGGAAATTGATAAGTTGAATATCCTCAACGCTACTTTGCTGGCGATGAAAAAAGCGGTGGCGGAACTTGAGGAAGAGCCGGATCACCTTCTCATAGACGGAAGGATGAATGTTCCGGTAGCGCAGTCCCGAACGTACCTGATAAGGGGAGACAGCCTTAGCGTTTCTATAGCGTGCGCTTCCATCATTGCCAAGGTGTTCAGGGACAAGATGATGCTGGAAGAGGACAGAAAATACCCCGATTACGGGTTTGCCAGACATAAGGGTTACGGGACGCAGCAGCACATAAACGCGATAAGAGAACACGGACTTTGCCCTATACACAGAAAGACTTTCGGGCCTTTCGGTTCCGAAAGCAGGCAGATAAAAAAGGCCGACAGTTTGAGACCCGGGAGGCACGCCCCCGGCAGTAGATCTTTTTAGAGGGTAAAAAAAGGAGAAGTACAATGGGCTATAGCTATGATGTGAAAGTTGCTTCGGGTGTTAATCTGAAGCCTATCGAGGAAGTGGCTAAAAAAGCTGGTATAGCCGCGAAATATCTCACGCGGTACGGGGATCATGTATGTAAGGTATCGGCAGAGGAATTGAGGATCGCCCTCAAAAGCCGGAAAAGCGGGAAACATATCCTTGTGACATCCATGACGCCCACCCATCTGGGAGAGGGGAAGACTGTTAATACCATAGGCCTTTCGATGGCGCTTAACAGGATAGGTAAGAAGTCGATAGCTTGCATAAGGCAGCCATCCCTGGGCCCGATATTCGGTATCAAGGGCGGCGCCGCTGGCGGAGGACATTCGCAGGTACTTCCCGCGGAGATCATAAACCTTTATCTTACAGGTGACTCCGCGGCAGTGGCCAACGCGCAGAACCTGTGTTCCGCATTTTTGGACAACACACTGTTCTGGGGGAATCCTCATGATATCGCGAAAGACGCCGTTGCTATCCGTAGAGTCTCCGATATCAATGACAGAGCTTTGAGGAACGTGGCCATAGGCGGCGGAGGAAAACTTCACGGCGTCAACAGGAAGACAGGATTCGATATTACTCCCGCGGGAGAATGTATGGGAATTCTGTCGCTCGCGGAAAGTCTTAAGGATCTGCGCGCCCGTCTCGGGAATATAGTGGTGGGTTTTGACAAAAAGGGAAAACCCGTCAGGGCGGAGGCGATCAAGGCGGCCGGAGCGATGGCGGCACTCTTGAAGGACGCGTTCAATCCGAACATAATGCAGACCATAGAGCACACGCCATGTTTTATCCACACGGGATCTTTCGCCAATGTTTCGCACGGTTCGAGTTCTGTTATCGCGGACAAGCTTGCCGTGAAGCTGGCTGAATATACCGTTACCGAAAGCGGTTTCGGGGCGGATCTTGGCGCGGAGAAGTTCATAGATATAAAATGCCGACAGTCAAAACTTAAGCCGGACGTCATAGTTATCAACTGCTCGGTAAGGGCGCTTAAAGTGCACAGCGGGGATTTTAATTTCAAAGGCACTTCAATGAAAGCTGATCTGACAAAAGAGAATCTTTCGGCCGTTGACAGGGGTTGTTCTAACCTTGAAAAACAGGTGGAGAACCTGAAGATGTTCGGGATCCCGCTCGTTCTTTGTCTCAACAGGTTTGACAGCGATACCCAGAAAGAGATCAATGTGGTCTTAAGGCGCGCCGAAGCGCTGGACCTGCAGGGAGTGGCTGTAAGCGAGGTCTATAAGCTCGGCAGTGCCGGCGGGACAGAGCTGGCCAAGGCGGTCGTAAAAGCCGTGAACGACAAATCTAAATTAAGATACCTCTATCCTCTGGATATGAACCTTATGAACAAGATAGAGCGTGTCGCAAAATCCATGTATGGAGCCAGCGAGATCAAATACTCGGATTCTGCTTTGAAAAGCATAGCGCTTCTGGAAAAAGCCGGGATAGATCAGCTGCCGGTATGTATGGCCAAGACGCATCTTTCGCTTTCGAACAATCCTGCGAAGAAAGGGCGTCCCAGAGGTTTCAAGCTGGGAGTGGACGAGGTCGAGATAGCGGCGGGAGCCGGCTACATCGTTGTAATATGCGAAGGCGTGAACACAATGCCAGGATTACCGAAAAAACCAAGAGGCGCGTCCGTGGATATCGACGTAAAGACAGGCGAGATCAAGGGCCTTCTGGGATAATACTATGACCGACCATATAGACAATAGCATCGGCGAATACGTTGAAGAGCTCTCTGCCAGGAGCACGACCCCCGGTGGCGGAAGTGTTTCCGCGCTGGCGGCGGCGCTCGGGGCGGGGCTCAATCTAATGGTGATCAACTACAGCATCAAGGAGGGTTGCGAGCATTCAGGTTTCGGTGAACTTCTTACGCGGCAGAAAACAAGCGTGGGAAAACTGAAGTCTCTTGTGGACGATGACTGCAGGGTCTTCACCGAGCTTATGGAAGCGCTGTCCTCAAAAAAAGATGTCCAGAAAAAGTTCGTTTGCGCGGCGGAGGTACCGCTGGAAGTCTGTCGTGAATGCGGGGAGGCTATCATGGTAACGGAGGCTATTATAAAAGAAGCTAACCCTAACCTGATATCAGATATAGGCTGCGCGGCGCATATGATAAAGGCGGCTTTTTTCTCGGCAAAACTGAACGTTGAGGTGAACCTTAAACATATAGACGATGGAGCTTTTGTCTCACATACTGAAAAGGAGCTCGATGATATCGGCGCTCTGGTAAAAGCCTCCTCGGAACGGATCGAAAAGTTTATGGAAGAGGGTGGCACCGATGGCTGAACATATAGACGGTAAAAAGATCGCCAAAGAGATAAACGATACGGTCAAGGAAAAGACCCTGGCGCTTCAGGGCCTGGTCGGAAGGCCTCCGCGGCTTGTCTCGCTGACTGTGGGAGATGGGCATGATGCGCTGATATACGTTAACATGCAGAGGAAAGCGGCCGAACTTGTAGGAATAGAGTTCTGTCCCCGTGAGCTGCCGACGGATCTCTCCCCGGAAGACATGGAAGCGGAGATATACGCTCTTAATGAAGACCCCGAAGTAACCGCTGTTATAGTCCAGAAACCTCTGCCGGAAAATATAGACCATGACAGGGTCGTAGCTATGATCTCTCCGGAGAAAGACGCTGAAGGCATACATCCGATGAACCTGGGAAAGATCCTTCGCAGGGAAGCGCAGATAGTGCCGTGCACTCCCGGCGCGATAATGAAAATACTCCGTGTGAAAGGTGTCGATTTTTACGGCAAAGAAGTGGTCATCATAGGCCATTCCGCTATTGTGGGTAAACCCCTGAGCCTTATGCTGCTTAACGAGATGGCGACGACAACAGTTTGCCATATCGGAACTTTTGAAAAAGGAGACCTTAAGGGACATTCCCGTAAGGCTGATATCCTTGTGGTGGCGGTAGGAAAAGCGGAAATGGTAAAGGGCGACTGGATAAAACCCGGAGCTGTGGTCGTGGACGTCGGGATAAACCGGGTAGGGGACAAAGTTGTAGGCGACGTGGAATTCTCCGAAGCGGAAAAAGAAGCGTCGGCAATAACCCCGGTTCCGGGAGGCGTAGGTCCGGTAACAGTATCGATACTTATGAGAAATGTTTACAGGGCCTACAAAGCGCAGAACGCGGCTCTTGCAACTGGAGGATAATGGGCAGGATCTCACTGGAAATCGTTCCCAGGAGCGAAGCATCGTTCGCGGAAGAACTGAAACAGGTCAGAGAAGAGTTCCCCGCGATAGACACTTTGAATATCCCGGATATTCTCAAATTCGACGTGCGGATACCTGAAGCCTGCGATGCGGCGGCGCCTTATTTTTCTTCGGGTATCATTCCCCACATAAGAGCTGTTTCCGTAAACAGCGAAAAACCGTACCCCAACACGGAATTCTTTTCCCGCAACAATATAAACGAACTTCTGGTAATACTGGGTGACAATCCCGAAATAGTCTCTAAAAGCGAGCATCCCTGCACTTCAGTGGAACTCATTAAAAAAATAAAGAAGGAACTCCCCGGCATGAAAGTGTATGCCGCCGTCGATCAGTGGAGGACTACTTTTCCCGAGGAAATGGAATACGTGCGGGAGAAGATCGACGCGGGCGCGGACGGGTTTTTTACGCAGCCCTTTTTCGATACCCATCATATGGAAAAATGGATCAAGGCTCTTGATGGAAGGCATGTGTTCTGGGGCCTGGCACCGGTGGTCCGGGAGTCTTCAAAGGATTACTGGGAAAATAAGAACAAAGTGTTTTTCCCGTCAGATTTTGAATGCACTATGGAATGGAACCAGTCGTTTGCCAGACAGGTGCTCGAATATTCAGGTTCCGATAAATATCATGTTTACCTTTGTCCTATAACGGTGAATTTCGCGGAATACCTGAAAGGTATTTTTTAGGAGGATCATGTCAGTGGAAAAATTCACAGTGCTTGATTTCGGACGCAAGAAACAAAGCGGCGAGAAAATAACCATGCTTACCGCGTATGACTATCCTATAGCCAGGCATATAGATTCTTCAGGGGTAGATGCAGTCCTGGTCGGTGATTCTGTAGGGATGGTAATGCTGGGGTATGACTCCACCGTGCGGGTGACGATGGACGAGATGATATATCACTCCAAGGCAGTCAGGAGAGGCGTCGAAAGGGCGTTCCTTATAGCGGATATGCCGTTCATGTCTTATCAGGTAAGAGATGAAGACGCGGTGATGAACGCGGGCAGGTTTTTTAAGGAAGCGGGATGCGAAGCGGTCAAGCTCGAGGGTGGAAGCGAAGTCGTCTCGCGTGTAAAAGCTATAATAGATGCCGGTATGCCTGTTCTGGGGCATATAGGGCTTACTCCGCAAAGCGTGAGCAAACTCGGCGGGTACAGGGTACAGGGCAGAGACGCCGATTCGTCGAAGAAACTCATCGAAGACGCGACAGCTCTGGAGAAGGCCGGCTGTTTCGCCGTTATCATCGAGTGTGTTCCGGAAGAACTCGCGGCAAAGATAGCCGCGAAGCTTCATGTGCCGGTTATCGGTATCGGGGCGGGAAAACATTGCGACGGCCAGGTCCTGGTAACTTATGACTTGATAGGATATTTTGACAAGTTCACCCCCAAATTCGTTAAACGGTACGCGGATGTAGGCGCTCAAATAAAGGAGGCCGTCAAGGCCTTCAAGGATGAGACCGAGAAAGGCGTCTTTCCGGGCGACGAGCATTCCTTTTCGAAATAACTGCAGGCACATATAGCCACACACTTGAGGTAATACAAATGAAATCTTATATCGAAGATACCTGGGAAAAGATATTCAAGACAAAGAAGGTAAAGCGCATCTTTATCGCGGCCACCCGCCAGAACGTGGGTAAGACCACTGTTTCTCTAGGGCTTATTGCCACGCTCAGGAAACATTTCAAGAACATAGGGTTTATAAAACCTGTCGGACAGAGGTATATGGTCGAGGACGGTTATAAAGTGGATGAAGATTCAGTCCTTATGAAACGTATCTTTGACCTGGACCAGCCGCTCCGGGACATGTCCCCGGTGGCGGTGGAAAAGGGTTATACCGAAAGGTTTCTTGACGGCAAAGCTTCGGGGAACACCGTAATGGAGATCACCGCGGCATTCAACAATGTGGCCGAGAATAAGGACCTTGTTATCATAGAGGGTACGGGGCACGCGGGGGTAGGTTCGGTATTCGATCTGTCGAACGCCGCGGTCGCCCGGACTTTGGACAGCAAGGTGATAATGGTCTCTCCCGGAGGCATAGGTAACCCCATAGACGAGATCATGCTCAATAAAGCGCTGTTCGATAAGTACGGCGTTAAGGTGATAGGCGTGATAGTGAACAAGGTACTTTCCCATAAGTACGACAAGGTCAACGAATATGTGAGTAAGGGCCTGAGCAGGCTGGGCATACCCGTTCTGGGTGTCCTGCCGTACAGGGAACTCATGGACCGTCCGACCCTGCGTGATTTTAAGGAAGAACTTGATATGCATGTCTTGTGCGGGGAAGAGTCGCTGGACAGGCAGATGAACAAGATACTTGTGGGAGCGATGGAAGTGCGAGAAGCGGCGCAGTACCTTGAAGACGATTGTCTTATGATAACTCCCGGGAACAGGCTGGATCTCATAAACCTTCTTATTAAAGTGCATACCGGCCATTTCAGGGCGCCCAAGAGGATAGCCGGGATGATACTCTCAGGCGGGCTCGCTCCAAAGAGGCGCGTTTATAACGCGCTCAAAAAGGCCAATATCCCTACCTTGATGTCGCGATTCGACACTTATGACGTGGCTTCGCGGGTACACGATCTTACGGTCAAGATAAAAGCGCGAAACCCGAACAAAGTGAACATGGCCATAGATCTTATCGAAAAGCATGTGGATATGGATCTTGTGCTTAAAGGGCTTGCGTAATGCCAGCGGCAAAGGTTACGAGCAGGTCTTTTTTTGCCGGCATGGCTGTCGCTATGGTCCTGGTCGCGGGATGTTCTCGTCCTGAGTCCGCCCCCGCGGAATATTCCCGTTCAGTGCCCCTTATGCATACTTTCGTCGAGATAAAGGTCGTATCCAAGATGTTTACACGGGTCGATCTTGCGAAAGCGGTGGACGAGTCCATGGAGCTGGCGGGATACCTTGAAAAAAAATTCAATGCATTCGATCCGGACAGTGAGGTCAACAGTCTTAACCGGGAGCGTATCCTGAATGTGTCGGAAGATCTTTACAGAGTTATCAAAGAAGCCTGCAGGATAAGCCGGGTTACGGGGGGAGAGTTTGATATAACAGTCGCCCCGGCGCTTAAGGCGGACGGTTTTTACGCGGATATGCCGGAGGGGTTGAGGGACAGGATCCCGGAGGTAGATAAAGAAATAAGCTGGAGAGATATCTTTCTTTCTCCCGAAGGCGAAGTGGTCGCGCTTGAAGAAGGCGTATGGATAGACCTTTCAGGGATAGCTAAAGGCTACATAGTCGACAGGATATCGGATCTTTTGAGGGACACCGGTATCGAGGGATACATGGTGAACGCGGGCGGAGATATTTATTGCGGAGGCACCTCAGGCGACAGGCCCTGGCGGATAGGTGTCAGGAAACCCGCCGCCGAGACAGTCGCAGCAACGCTTGCTTTGACCGAGATAGCCGTTGCGACCAGCGGGGATTATGAGAACGTTGTTTTTGATGCTGATACGGGGGGGAATGTATCGCATATTATTGATCCGGCCACGGAGAGAGCAGTGCCGGAATTGCCGTCCAGTGTGACGGTCATAGCGCCGACCTGCGCCGAGGCGGACGCGCTGGCTACCGGGATGATGGCAATGGGAAGTGAAAAGTCCCTTCACCTGGCGGATTCGATGGATGGTGTCGAGATAATAGTCATCGGTGTTCAGGGCGATCCGGAAACCGTGAAATTTTCCGAGGGGGCGGGAAAATACAGGGTAAGATAGATATCCAAATTAGGGATAGGTGAAAATATAATGCGTATAGTAACAGCCATGTCAGGCGGAGTAGATTCCAGCGTAGCGGCCTTTGAGCTTAAAAGAAAAGGGTACGATGTTATAGGGATGACTATGAAGACGTGGCCCAAAGAGGAATGCGGAAAATCAGGCGAACGGTTATGCTGTTCTCTGGACGCGATACAGTTTGCCCGCAGCGTCGCAGAAGACATGGACGTGCCGTATTACGTGATAGACCTTTCAAAAGAGTTCACGGATATAGTTAAGACATATTTTGTAGATGAATATTCAAGGGGAAGGACACCGAACCCCTGTATTTACTGTAACAGCAAGCTGAAGTTCGGTTACATGATAAAAAAAGCTAAAGAGCTCGGGGCTGAAAAAATAGCTACAGGCCATTATGCACGTGTGATGAATGAGGGGGGCGTGTATTCCCTGGTCGAAGCGAAAGACGAATGGCAGGACCAGTCATATTTTTTATATGACATAGCGAAAGAAGACCTTTCCTTTATAGAATTTCCTCTCGGGGATATGTCCAAGGCCGAGGTGCGCGAGATAGCCATGGAACAGGGGTTCATGAACGCCGATCGCGAGGCGAGCCAGGACATCTGTTTTACTACCAGTGACGGCGATTACAGGGTGTATCTCGAAAAACTCGGAGTGAACGGTTTCGAACCGGGGGACATACTTGATACTTCGGGCAAGGTAATAGGGAAGCACAAAGGCATAGCCGCCTACACCGTGGGACAGCGGAGGGGTATTGGATTGTCAGCCGCGGAACCGATATATGTCACGCGTATAGACCCTGAGAACAACACCATCACGGTAGGAGAGAAAGAAAGCGCGATGAAAACGGTGATGACCGTCAGGAATTGTAACTGGCTAACTGCCGGCAGACTTGATAAAAAGGAGAAGTTTCTCACAAGGATACGTTATAACGGTGACAAGGTCCCCGCGACGGTCGAATCGAAAGGCGACGGGGAGTATCTGGTGACCCTGGATAGCCCGCAGTTCGCGCCGACACCCGGACAGGCGGCGGTTTTTTATGACGGAAATATAGTCGCCGGCGGCGGGTGGATAGAGGAGGTTATAGAATAATGG
>CAZUYM010000010.1:0-19010 GCA_964624805.1 uncultured Planctomycetia bacterium | reverse complement strand
ATTCAGATTCCTCGACTCGGTTTTCAGACTCGCGCGCAATGACAGCTGAGCTATAGCGAATTAAGTTATATGGTCGAATGTCATCCCGGGCAAGTGAACGAAGTGAACGCGACCCGGGATCTGGTAATGTAAAGAACATTTTTATGTGATCCCCGCTTCCGCGGGGATCACGGTTTTAACGGTGATTAAACGAAAAAGTAAAAATATGTATTATCCAAGCAAAAAAGAATTTATAGAACTGTCTAAAAAGGGCAACGTCATACCGGTGTACAGGGAGCTCTTGACTGATTTTGACACGCCGCTGTCTGCTTTTCTCAAGATAGAAGAAGGGGATTTCGCGTATCTTCTTGAATCAGTTGAGGGCGGGGAGCATGTGGCCAGGTATTCTTTTCTTGGAAGTAATCCTTCTCTGGTCATAGAAAGCAAGGGAAATACAGTGACTTTCACAAGGGGCGATAATGTTGACTCGCATGAGGCTGTAGGAGATCCGATAGAGGAGATCCGGTCCTTTATGAAGAAGTTCCGGTTTGTAGAGGTAAAGGGCCTTCCCAGATTTTGCGGCGGGCTTGTGGGGTATATGGGTTATGACATGGTGAGGTTCATCGAGGATATCCCGGACAACAATGACCGGGATATTGATATGCCGGATATGCAGTTCATTCTGACGGATACTATTCTTATTTTTGACCATGTCGATCATAAACTGAAAGTTGTTTCAAATTCTCTAGTGGAGAAGGATGAGCCCGCAGAAGCTTATGAAAAAGCATGCAGGAAGATCGACCGCATAGTGGAAAAACTTAAGTCAACAGAAAATATAGTTGTTGATACAGGAGACATCCGGACAGCCACGGAGATAGAGTCCAATTTTACCCGAGAGGACTTCTATAAAATAGTCGAGGATGCGAAGGAATATATACGCGCGGGTGACATAATACAGGTGGTGCTTTCACAGCGCCTGAAAAAACAGACCAAGGCAGATCCGTTCTCTATCTACAGAGCGCTCAGGTCTATAAACCCGTCACCGTACATGTTTTATCTGAAGTTCGGTAAGCATCGTCTGGTGGGTTCTTCTCCAGAGATCCTTGTCAGATGCGAAGATGATCTGGTAGAGGTCCGTCCTATAGCCGGCACTCGTAAACGCGGTGCTACCGAAGATGAAGATATGCGTCTGGAAAAAGAGCTGTTGGCTGACCCGAAAGAGAGAGCAGAGCACATAATGCTTGTTGATCTCGGTCGCAACGATATCGGCAGGGTATGTGAGTATTCCAGCGTGCAGGCAAAAGAGGTTATGCACATAGAGAGATATTCTCACGTCATGCACATAGTGAGCGATGTGACGGGTACACTGAAGAAGGACAAGGATGTTTTTGACCTGTTACGCGCGACTTTTCCGGCCGGTACAGTTTCGGGCGCGCCGAAGGTCAGGGCGATGGAGATAATCGACCAGATGGAGAACGTGCGCAGGGGGCCGTATGCCGGAAGTGTTGGGTATATAAGTTTTTCCGGGAACATCGATCTCTGTATAACCATTCGTACGATACTGATGGAAGACGGCACGGCGTATATACAGGCCGGAGCGGGTATAGTTCTTGATTCCGATCCGGAGAAAGAATACGAAGAGACTTTGAATAAAGCCATGGCGATGATGAAAGCCATAGCTTTCGCGGAAAAGGGGCTGGAATGATATTTGTAGTGGATAATTACGATTCTTTCACCTATAACCTCGTTCAGTATCTGGGTGAACTGGGCAAGGAAGTCGTGGTTTACCGGAACGACAAGATCACAGCCGCTGAAATACAGGACCTCGCCCCCGAGAAAATAGTTATTTCTCCCGGGCCGGGCAGACCGGACGACGCGGGGATATCGAAAGAAGTGATCAGGTGTTTTGAAGGAAAGGTGCCGATACTCGGGGTATGTCTCGGGCATCAGTGCATAGCCGAGGTATACGGAGCTGAAGTAGTCAGGGGAGACCGTATAATGCACGGCAAGGTCAGTTCCATATATCATAACAATATGGGCATATTCAAAGGGCTGCCGACACCGTTTGATGCTACGCGGTACCATTCGCTTGTCGTGAAACCTTCGAGCCTTAAAGAGCCGCTGGAACTTATCGCGTGGACAGAAGAGAAAGAGATAATGGCCGTGCGCCACAAGGAAAAGCCTGTCTGGGGTGTGCAGTTTCATCCGGAGTCAATACTTACTTCGGAAGGGATGAACCTTTTAAGAAATTTCGTTGAATTTTGACAAAGGTGAGGTGTGATATGGATATAAGAGAGGCCATAAAAAAAGTTGCGGGATACGAGGATCTTTCCGAAAATCAGACAAGATCAGTTTTCGAAGAGATAATGAGCGGACAAGCTACCCCGGCGCAGATAAGCTCTTTTATCACGGCCCTTCGGATGAAGGGTGAGACGGTTGAAGAGATAACGGGTGCCGCTAAAGTGATGAGGCAGAAATCGGAAAAGATAAGTATCAAGGGAGGGGCTGGATCCGTTCTTGATACATGCGGTACGGGAGGGTCCGGAACCGACACCTTCAACATATCCACCACAGTCGCCTTTGTCCTGGCCGGTTGTGGCGTGAAAGTCGCCAAACATGGTAACCGTTCGGCGTCAAGTCGTTGCGGCAGCGCTGATGTTCTGGAGGAACTCGGTGTGGAAATAAATGTATCTTCCAGGAGGACAGAGAAATGTGTGAACGAGATAAAAATAGGATTTCTCTTTGCTCCGCTGTACCACGGGGCCATGAAATACGCGGTTGTCCCTAGAAAAGAAATAGGCATTCGCACGATATTTAATATACTGGGACCCTTGTCCAATCCCGCCTCGGCAGGATGTCAGCTTTTGGGAGTCTATGACCCGGACTTGACGGAGGTTATGGCGAGGGTTCTTAAGAAACTTGGTTCCCGCCGCGCCTTTGTGGTCCACGGTGAGGGGCCGGTGGACGAAGTGTCGATCACCGGACGCACTAAGGTGAGCGAACTTAAAAACGGCAAGGTCAGGACCTATAACGTGACTCCTGCCGCTTTCGGTGTAAAGAAGGCCGCCCTTAAGGATATCAAAGGCGGATCCGCGTCCCAGAATGCGCGGATGATAAAGGATGTGCTTTCCGGGGAAAAAGGCCCCAGGAGGGATGTTGTGCTGATAAATTCTGCTATGGCGCTTATTGCCGCGGGAAAAGTGAAAGATCTTAAGGAAGGTATGCAGAGGGCTGCTTCCAGTATCGATTCAGGTGATGCCGCGAAAGCGCTCGAACAGCTGATATCCATGACGAGTTAGCAGCATTAAGGACAAAGTACAATGATACTATCGAGAATAATAGAAGAAAAAAGGCGGGAAGTCGATCATGCTCAGAAAGAGGTATCTCTGAATGAGATCAGAAAAAGGTCGGAGTCCGTTTACATAAAGAGTATGTTCAAGAAAAGCATCTCTAGAAAAGGGCATATGAACCTGATAGCGGAGGTGAAAAAAAGTTCGCCTTCGCAGGGAATAATACGGGCTGATTTTGATCCGTTAAAGATAGCGTTTACGTACCACGCCACGGGAGCTGCCGCGATAAGCGTTCTCACTGATGAGAGGTTTTTCGAGGGGAAAATTGAGTATCTTAAAATGATAAAAGACAGGGTATGTCTCCCCATACTGCGAAAAGATTTCATAATCGACGAATATCAGATATACGAATCAGCCGTAGCCGGGGCAGACGCGATACTTCTTATAGCGCATATCCTGACCCAGGAGGAGCTTAATAGATACCACTCGCTGGCGAAAGATTTGGGGATGGATGTCTTGGTAGAGGTGCATAACGAAGAAGAGGTAGAGAAAGCCCTAAAGAGCCCCGCGTCAATAATAGGTATCAACAACAGGGACCTTAACGATTTTAACGTTGATATGTCAGTGACACAGAGGCTAATAAGGATGATCCCCGAGAACAAGGTAATAGTATCCGAAAGCGGCATTAAAAGTTACGAGGATGTCATGTTTCTCAAAAGTATGGGAGTCAACGCGGTGCTTATCGGGGAGACGTTCATGCGCGCGGAGAATATTGGCGAAAAAGTAAGAGAGTTGATGAGGGAGTAGATGTAGAGGGAATGGGGAATGGGGAATAGGGGCGAGGGATAAGGGATAACCGGGAAGGAAGAACGATGGATGACTATAAGATCCTGCTAGGCGAGAAAGATATACCGAAGAGATGGTATAACATACAGCCAGATCTGCCGGCACCGCTTAAACCGCCGGTGAACCCGGGAACGGGGAAGCCCATAGGTCCGGAGGAACTTGCTCCTATCTTTCCTATGAGCCTGATACAGCAGGAAGTCTCCATGGAGAAATATATCGACATCCCCGACGAGCTTATGGACGTGTACAGGATGTGGAGGCCGACGCCTCTCCGGCGTGCGAGAAACCTTGAAAAAGCGCTGGGAACTAAGGCGAGGATATATTACAAAGACGAAAGTGTCTCTCCTCCGGGAAGTCACAAACCGAACACGGCTGTAGCGCAGGCATATTACAACAAAAAAGAAGGCGTGAAAAAGATCACTACAGAAACCGGAGCCGGTCAGTGGGGCAGCGCTCTTTCATTCGCTTGTAATATCTTCGATCTCGAATGCGAAGTCTATATGGTAAGGGTCAGCTATGAGCAGAAACCATACCGGAAATTTCTCATGCATCTATGGAACGGAAACGTTTATTCTTCTCCCAGCGACCGTACTGAATCGGGTAAAGCAATGAGGGAGAAAGACCCCGATACTACGGGAAGCCTGGGTATGGCTATCTCGGAAGCCGTTGAAATGGCTGCAAAGAATGACGACACAAAATATGCTCTAGGCAGTGTTCTTAATCACGTACTTCTGCATCAGACCATTGTCGGCCAGGAAGTCAGAGAACAGCTGAAAATAGCCGGCGAAGATCCGGATGTGCTGATCGGCTGTTGCGGAGGAGGCAGCAATTTTGCGGGGTTCGCTTTTCCGTTCGTGAAAGACAAACTCGACGGGAAAGATATAGAGCTAATAGCTACAGAACCGACGGCTTGTCCGACCCTTACGAGAGGGCCTTACAGGTATGATTTCGGGGACACGGCGCACATGACGCCGCTACTCATGATGCATACGCTGGGTCACAATTTTGTTCCGCCGGGAATACACGCGGGGGGGCTCAGATATCACGGGATGGCGCCGCTGGTAAGTTTACTGGTAGACCAGAAGGTAGTGGAACCCAGAGCATATCATCAGACCGACATTTTTGAGGCAGCGACACTTTTTGCCAGGGCAGAGGGCATTGTCCCCGCACCTGAGACAGCGCATGCCATAAAGGCGACTATAGACGAGGCGCTCAAGTGCAAAGTGGAAGGTTCTGAAAAGTGCATAGTCATGATGTTCTCAGGGCACGGACATTTTGACCTTAGCGCGTATAACGCCTATTATTCAGGCGAGCTGAAAGATTACGACCTGCCGCAGGAGCTGATAGACGCGGCGCAGAAAGATATCCCGGTAATAGAATAAAAAAAATTACGGGATTCGGCGAGTTAACCTGGTCAAAACTAACCAGGTTAAAAATGGAGGGGTAGGTTGGTTAAGGTAAAGATATGCGGGTTGAAAAGCGTTGAGGATGCCGTCCTGGCATGCGAGTCAGGCGCGGATCTTCTTGGGTTTATCTTTATCGCCGGAACTCCCCGTGTTCTCAGCGCGGATGAGGCCAGTAATATCATAGAGGGGATACCGGCGGAGCTTTCCGGAACTACAGGCAAAGTGGGGCTTTTTAAGGATATGGCCGTGCAAGAGGTTATAGATACGGTGAATCATTGCGGGTTGGATCACGTGCAGCTTCAGGGAGACGAAAGCCCGGAATATTGTTCCGAAATAAAGGAAAAAGCCGAGGTGAAGATCATTAAGGCGTTTAAGGTTGGAGAGAGTATCATCCCGGCGGGAGGAGCCCTCCCGGGCGGACATGAAGCCGCGGATATGTTCGTTTTTGATACTTTTCATCCGGCTATGGATGGCGGTACGGGAGAGAAATTTGACTGGAAAGTCCTGGAGACTGCGAAAGGCGGTATAGAAAAACCTTTCTTTGTAGCGGGAGGACTTACTCCCGATAACGTAGCCGAGGCTGTACGCGCGGTGAGGCCTTACGGGGTGGATGTCTCCAGCGGTGTAGAGGTAGAGACCGGGAAAAAAGACGAGAACCTTTTAAAGGAGTTCATAAAAAATGCGAAAGAAGTCTGAAGTTCCAGATAAAAGAGGATATTTTGGCGAGTTCGGCGGGAAGTATGTTCCCGAGACTTTGATGCCTTCGGTAAAGGAGCTTGATAAAGCTTACAGAAAAACAGCCAGGACAAAAGAGTTCCGGAAAAAACTGGGGTACTATCTCTCAGAATATGCGGGCAGGGCTACGCCTTTGTATTTCGCCGAAGCACTCACTAAAAAGCTCGGAGGCGGAAAAATATATCTCAAAAGGGAAGACCTTCTTCACACCGGGGCACACAAGATAAACAATACCATAGGCCAGGCTCTTCTCGCGCTTGAGATGGGCAAGAAGCGCCTCATAGCCGAGACCGGCGCGGGACAGCACGGTGTAGCTACGGCAACAGTGGCGGCCCTTTTCGGACTCGAATGCGACGTATATATGGGTACCGAAGATATCGAGAGGCAGAACCTTAACGTTTTCAGGATGAAACTTCTGGGCGCGAGGGTGATCCCCGTCGATAGCGGCTCCTGTACATTGAAAGACGCGATGAACGAGGCCATAAGGGACTGGGTCACTAATGTTCGGAATACATTCTACGTTATAGGGTCGGTGGCGGGACCGCATCCGTACCCGATGATGGTAAGGGATTTTCAGTCGGTGATAGGTGTAGAGGCCCGCAGGCAGGTCCTTAAGCAAGAAGGGCGGTTGCCATCGCATCTTGTTGCCTGTGTGGGCGGAGGCAGTAATTCTATGGGGCTTTTCTATCCCTTTCGCAACGACAAAAAAGTGGAGATCATAGGGGTAGAAGCTGCCGGACTGGGGATAGGGACAGGCCAGCATGCGGCGGCTCTGCTTAAAGGCAAGGTAGGTATCCTGCACGGAAGCAAAAGCTATATTCTTGAAGATGACGACGGCCAGATAAAACTGGCGCATTCGATATCCGCTGGTCTGGATTATCCCGGAGTCGGTCCGGAACACTCTTATTACAAGGACAAAGGGCGAGCGAGATACGTGTCTGTTACCGACAATGAGGCTTTGGCGGCGGTAAAACTTCTTTCGGAGACGGAAGGGATAATACCCGCGCTTGAATCCGCTCACGCGGTAGCGCATCTTCCCAAGCTGGCCCGAAAGACAAAGAAGAAAGATATCATCATACTTTGCCTTTCAGGACGCGGAGACAAAGATATCGATATAATGAAAAAACACATGTGATCCAGGCGGTAACGGAAAGCATGGAACGGAGTGAGATGAACAGGATCAACGAGACATTCAAAAGGCTGAAAGCTGAGAAGAAAAAAGCTTTTATTGTTTATGTGACAGCGGGCGACCCGGACATAAATACTACGAAAAAAATAGTGAGGACACTGGAACAGGAGGGTGCTGATATAGTGGAACTGGGAGTACCGTTCTCTGATCCCCTGGCGGACGGGCCTACCATACAAAGAGCGATCTATCGTTCACTGAAAACGGGTTGTTCAGCAAAGAAAGTCCTGAAGATGGTAAAAGAGATCCGCAAAGAGGTGGATATACCGCTTGTCTTCATGACGTATTACAATATCGTTTTTAATTACGGGGTGGAAAAATTCATTGCCGATTCGAAAGCCGCGGGAGCGGACGGCATTATAGTGCCTGACCTGCCGTTGGAGGAATCAAAAGAGATGACGAAAGCGGCGGACAAACATGATTTCTGTGTCATACAGCTTACCGCGCCCACCACGCCTCCGGAGAGGTTTAGGAAAATAGCCGCCGCCTCGAGAGGTTTTGTTTACCACGTTTCTCTTACCGGAGTAACGGGCGCGCGCAAAGACCTGTCAAAGAAACTTGGGAGCGACGTTAAAAAATTAAAAAAACTAACGAAGAAACCGCTTTGCGTAGGGTTTGGAATATCCAATCCTAAACAGGCGTGCGATATCGCCGGCGCGGCGGACGGTGTAATAGTCGGCAGCGCGGTGATAAAGATCATAGAAAACAATCTGAAGAACAGGAAAGTCCTCGTAGACCGTGTAGGCGCTTTTGTCAGGTCGATGGCCAGGGCAGTTCATGGAGTCAGGTCATAATGCGAGTAATGGGACTAGATATAGGTACGAGAAGAATAGGAGTCGCCGTCAGCGATGAGATCGGAATTATCGCCACGGGAAGGGAAGTAATACCTCGCAAGAGTAACGAGTTTGCCTTGGGCAGGATAAAAGAGATGCTTGAGGAATATAACGTGCTAAAAATAGTGGTGGGGTTGCCGGTCAATATGGACGCTACAGAAGGAGAGCGTGCGGATGATTCGAGGAGATTTGCCGCTCTCCTGGAAGAGAATACGGGTCTTTCTGTCGAACTCTGGGACGAACGCCTGAGCACTAAAGAGGCGGAAGACATGATGATAAAAGCGGACACATCTCGCGCTAAAAGGAAAAAGGTCATAGACAAAATCGCAGCGCAGATAATACTCCAGGGGTATCTTGATAGTTCCCCCGGAAGAGAGGAACAGGATGTATAAAAATTTTCAGAGTTCTAACGGGTTAAAGGTGGTAGTGTCGCCGATGAAACAGATGTCCTCTGTATCCCTGGGGATATGGATAGCCGTCGGAGGACGCTATGAGTCTGAAAAGCAGAGTGGCATAAGCCATTTTGTCGAACATATGCTGTTTAAAGGCACACATACACGTACTCCGAAAGATCTTAAGGAATCCATAGAGGGTGTGGGGGGAGCTTTTAACGGGTTTACGTCCGACGAGGTCACCTGTTATATGGTAAAAGTCCCTTCAAAATACATGAAGCTCGGGGTGGATATACTTTCGGACATGGTGATAGATCCGAAGTTCGACGCCGTGGAACTGGCACGTGAAAAGTTCGTTATATGCGAAGAGATAAAGATGTATCGTGACCAGCCTTCCGATCATGTTCTGGATATGCTGGGGGAGCTTATGTGGCCCGGGAACTCCCTGGGGCGGCCTCTTACAGGTACTATTCAGACGGTCAAAGGTTTTGGAAGGGAAGAGCTGCTGAAATATAAAAATGACCACTATCACCCCGGAAACATAGGGGTTATAGCCGCGGGCAATGTGGATCCCGAGACCATCTTTAGTTACGCGAAAAATAAATTCCGCGGCCTGAAAAAGAAAAAAGAGCGCACATTTAGTCCCCCAAGAGTGAAGCAGACAGAAGCGCAGATAAGTGTATTGAGACGGGACATAACCCAGTCTCACGTGGCTATGGGGTTTCGTGCCATGACAGAGGACATTCGTGAAAGATTCGCTCTGAAACTGATGAATGTCGTGTTTGGCGGAAATATGTCGTCGCGTCTTTTTGAGGAGCTGAGAGAGAAAAATGGACTTTGCTACGATATAGCGTCGTCCTATAAGAGGCACAGCGACGCGGGAGAGATACATATACACGCGGGAGTGGATAACCGTAAGACCCAGAAGTCGGTCGTCGCGATACTTGATGAGATAAAGAAGCTCCGGGACTCAGGAGTCTCGGAAGACGAGCTTGAACGCGCGAAGAGATACACCAAAGGACAGTTCGTTCTTGCTGTGGAAGGAACATCGACGCGGATGCTCTGGCTTGGGGACCGCCTTATGGTCCACCGCAGCATCCCTGATGTTAAAAGTGTGCTTAAAAAGATAGACGCCGTGACTGCAAAAGAAGTGCAGAGGGTATGTGCCAAGGTGTTCACCGCGTCGACAGTCAACCTGGCTCTGGTAGGGAACCTTGGAGCGAAAGAAAAGAACAGGATAAAAAGAGAGCTGGATAAATTATGAGGGGGACTTTTCGCCTTGCGAGGGTGCTGGGTATAGACATAGATATACATGTCACGTTCTTCCTGCTCTTGGGTTTCTTTTTTTTGATGCTCGGGGTTAAGGGGCTGGTGCTTATTCTGGGTGTTTTTCTTTTTGTGACCATCCATGAATTATGCCACAGTATTGCCGCCGCGCATTTCGGCATAAAGGTGAAAAGGATAACCCTTCTGCCTATTGGCGGAGTGGCGTCTATGTCCGAGACCCCGGCAAAAGCTCATCAGGAGCTTATAATCGCGATAGCGGGGCCGTTGTCGAACCTCGCGATAGTAGTCATTTTTTATTATCCGTTGTACCTGCTGCTGGGAAGAGAGGTGCTGCTTTATCCGCTACAGGTAATAACGGGACAGGCAAAGTATACCGGCAGTTTTAATGTGATAGCACACATTTACTGGATAAACCTGGTACTGGCGGTCTTTAACATGCTGCCCGCGTTTCCTATGGACGGTGGAAGAGCGTTGAGAGCTTTATTATCCTACAGGATGGGTTTTAAAAAGGCCACGGCAGTTGCCGTAAGGCTGGGACATATATTCGCGCTTCTCTTCGCGTATCTGGGCATAGTGAATGGTAACATAATACTGCTGGTCGTCGCGGTCTTCATATATATGGCCGCGTCCAGCGAGGGCATGCACGTAGTGGTGACGGAGACCATTAAGAATTATTCAGTAAAAGATATTCTGGCTGAGAATTTTGAGACAGTCTCTTCAGCTACACCGCTCTCGGTGGTTTTGGAGAGGACGTTCCATACGCATCAGGAGGATTATCCGGTTATCGATGACGGCAGAATGGAAGGGTTTATTACCCGGCGAGAGGTCATCAACGGTATGCATCAGCAGGGCCCTCAGGCAAAGGTGAGCGAGGTGATGCGCAGGGATCTTCCTCCGGTAGGGGTGGATACGACCCTGGATAATGTGCAGAAACTTATGCTTAAATATGTTACCAAGGCTATGCCGGTCGAGAATAACGGCAGTATCGCAGGCGTTGTGACCATTGACGATATAAACAGAGTTTACGTTATGATGGCGGAGGGATAGCAGATAGTTGTTAGTGAATAGTGAATAGAGAATAGGGAATAGGGAATAGTTCAAGTTTAGATCGGGACGACAGACCACGGACCACAAAAAAGTGGACAGTCGACTGAGGTCAGTGGACTAACAAAAAATATACGGTATTTATAGAGGAGAAACACATGGGTAATAAGATATTGATTGCGCCGAGTATACTTTCAGCTGATTTCAGCAGGCTGGGAGACGAGATAAAGGCCATAGAGGCCGGCGGAGCTGACTGGGTGCATGTGGATGTGATGGACGGGATGTTCGTACCCAACATAACTATAGGGCCGCTGGTAGTGAGATCCATAAGGCCTATCACGGAACTTTTTCTGGACGTCCATCTTATGATAGATGATCCCATTCGCTATATCGACCAGTTCGCGGAAGCGGGAAGTGATCTTATAACTTTTCACATCGAGGCATGCGACTCACCGGAAAAAACTATCGAAAAGATACGGAATAACGGGAAGAAGGTGGGCGTCTCCGTAAAACCGGGGACGGACATTTCGGAGCTGGATGGCGTTCTGGATAAAGTGGATATGGTGCTGGTGATGACGGTCGAACCGGGTTTCGGAGGACAGTCATTTATGGGCGATATGCTGGAAAAGGTGAAGGCGATCAAACAGCGGTTCAAAGGCCACATACAGGTTGATGGAGGAATAAATAAAGGTACGGCCGTCGAGGCTATCGATGCCGGTGTTGACGTGCTGGTGGCTGGTACGGCTGTTTTTGGACAGGCCGATTACGGGAAGGCAATAGGGGAGCTGCGGGGGTGATAGAAGGTACCGGGTACCGAGTACCGGGTATCGGGTTATCGGGGAATTGGGAATAGAGAATGGAGAATTGTGACGTCATTCCCGCGAAGGCGGGAATCCAATAGGAGTAAAAATATTTTTCTTTGATCCCCGCTAAGAGCATGCGGGGATGACGTGCGCCGTATGCTAATATAACTGAATACCAAAACACGGAGGAGTAGATGGGAAAAATAAAATTTGGGACTGACGGCTGGAGGGCGATAATAAGCGAAGATTTTACTTTTGAAAATGTTGCTATAGTCGCGCAGGCTGTAGCGGATTTTGTGAAGGCGCAAAGAAAACCGGTCTACAGAAAGAGAAAACTGGTGATAGGGTATGATACCCGGTTTCTTTCGGACAAATATGCCGAAATAATGGCTACGACCTTTGCCGCTAACGGGATAAAGGTGGTCTTGTCGGATAAACCCAGCCCCACACCGGCAGTATGCGTTTACATAAGGGATAAAAAGTTTTCGGGTGGCATTATGGTAACGGCCAGCCACAATCCGCCGGAGTACAACGGTATAAAATACAAGGGATATTTCGCGGGTTCCGCGGGCAGCGACATAATAGACGACATAGAAAGTCGTCTTTACAAGACGAAAGTCAAGAAAATGGATCTTTCGGAAGCCCTGAAGGAAAAGATAATCGTCGTCGAAGATATAGTTAAGGTGCAGCTTGATGACGTGAAAAAGTACGCTAACCTGAAGGCTATCAAAAAGGCGCGCCTGAAAGTCCTGGTTGATTCCATGTACGGTACAGGAGAGAGGCACATGGAGGAAATATTGAAAGATACCAGTATTAAGCTGGATTTTATGCACGCTGACAGGAATCCCGGGTTTAACGGGCAGGCTCCCGAGCCTAATGAAAAACATCTTGGCGAGCTCATGAAACGGGTGAAAAAAGAAGGTTATGATATGGGTGTCGCTACGGATGGCGACGCGGATCGCCTGGCGGTAGTGGACGACAAGGGCCACACTCTGACAGGTCACAAGCTTATGGCGCTTCTTTTATACCATCTTTATAAGAACCGTGGTTTAAGAGGGGGGGTCGTACAGACTATATGCGGCACCGGTTTAATAGACAAGATGTGTGAAAAATACGGGCTGCCAATGCATGAAACATCAGTGGGGTTCAAATATATATGCGAACTTATGACCAAAGAAGACATACTTATAGGAGGGGAAGAGACCGGAGGTATCGCTTTCAAGGGGTATGTTCCCGAAAGGGACGGTTTTCTGTCGGCACTGCTTATTATGGAACTTATCCTTAAAGAGAAAAAGTCCTTAAGCCGAATAAGTGCCGATATAAGCAAGGAGTTCGGCAATTTTGAATACGAGCGGGACGATTCTCTTTTTGACGAAAAAAGAAGGAAGGAACTCATCGGGGCTTTGAAAAAGAACCCGCTGAAGGAGATCCTCGGCAAGAAAGTCGTCGAGATCAAAGATTACGACGGAACAAAGTTTATCTGTGAGGACGGCAGTTGGCTGCTCTTAAGATTGTCAGGAACTGAACCCAAGGTAAGGATATATTCGGAGACGCCTTCGAAAAAAAAGTCCCTTAAGTACATTGATAAAGGGAAAAAATATATGGCGTCTTTGATGAAGAAATGATCATATTATGAAAGACCTATCACTTGTAAGAAATTTTTGCATAATAGCGCATATTGATCACGGCAAGTCTACGCTTGCCGACAGGATCATGCAGCTGACGAATTCCGTTACGGGCCGTGAGTTCAGGGATCAGTTGCTCGATTCCATGGACCTGGAGAGAGAACGCGGCATAACTATCAAGTCAAGCGCTGTGAGGATAATGTACCAAGCGGAAGATGGAAAGACTTATATTCTGAATCTGATCGACACGCCCGGGCATGTGGATTTTTCATACGAGGTGTCGAAGAGTATAGCGGCCTGTGAGGGTGCGCTCCTTCTGGTAGACGCGGTACAGGGAGTAGAGGCGCAGACTATAGCGAACCTGTATCTTGCTGTTGAACATGACCTTGAGATACTATCCATTATAAACAAGATCGACCTCAAGAACGCCAGGGTAGATGAGGTAAAAAAACAGATGAAAGATATTCTCGATGTTGAAGACGAGGATATACTGCTGATAAGCGCGAAAGAGAATATCGGGACGAAAGACGTTTTGGAGGCAATAGTGAAAAGGGTGCCACCGCCGTCAGGTGACAGAGAAGCGCCTCTCCAGGCGCTTATTTTCGATTCTTCCTATGACACGTACAGGGGCGTTATCATATACGTGAGGATAATGAACGGATCCCTCGAGCCCGGTATGCAGATAGAGATGATGCATAAAAGGACGCGTTATGAGGTCAAGGAAGTCGGGATATTTACGCCCTCGGAGTTATCGGTTTCTAAACTGGACTGCGGAGAGGTCGGGTATATAGTGTGCAATATCAAAGAGGCCAAGGAAGTAGAGGTGGGGGATACTATTACAAATGTCAGGAATCTCGCAAGAGAGCCGCTGCCGGGATATAAAAAAGTCAAACCCATGGTCTTCTGCGGTATATACCCGATAACAAATGAGGATTACGAGGATCTGAAAAGTGCCGTGGAGAAACTGAGGTTATCAGACTCTTCCTTTATATATGAGCCGGAGACCTCGGCCGCTCTGGGTTTCGGGTTCCGCTGCGGTTTTCTGGGGCTTCTGCATATGGAGATCGTACAGGAGAGGTTGGAGCGTGAGTTCGATCTGGATCTTATCGCGTCCACCCCCAGCGTTAATTACAAGATCAGGCTTACCGACGGAGAACTGATCGAAGTGGACAATCCCACTAAATACCCGGACAAAGAGCGGATCGAATATGTCGAAGAACCGTATGTGAGGTGTGACATCTTCGCTCCTTCGGTGAGCGTGGGGCCTCTCATGAAATTATGTGAAAGCAAAAGAGGTGAATTTGTAAGTACCAAATATATAGACCCGACAAAAGTTCAGCTGGCGTATAATATACCGCTGGCGGAGATAATAGTGGATTTTTATGACAAAATAAAATCCTCCACTCAAGGGTATGGATCTCTGGATTATGAATTACTGGGGTATCGCAGGTCAAGCATAGTCAAGCTGGAGATACTTATAAACAGTGTTCCGTGCGACGCTCTTTCGATAATAGTCCACAAAGAAAAAGCGAGAAGGATGGGGCTTGAGCTTGCCAAGAAACTTAAAGAAACGATCCCCCGCCACATGTTCAAGGTCGCCCTTCAGGCCGCGGTCGGAGGAGATGTGGTGGCGCGGGAGACTCTCCCCGCGATGAAAAAAAATGTTACGAGTAAATGCTACGGAGGGGATATTACGAGAAAAAGAAAATTGTGGGATAAACAGAAAGAAGGCAAAAAAAAGATGCGCAGGATAGGACAAGTCGACGTCCCGAAGGAAGCGTTTCTTAAAGCCATGAGGATAGCATAACATGAAGATAAAATTAGGTACGCGGGAATACTGGTGGAACGAATGGGTCAAGCCGATACTGGTAGCGGCAATCCTTGCGTTGTTCATACGGACGTTTATTGTGCAACCATTTAAGATACCATCGAATTCAATGTATCCGACACTTAAGCCCGGAGACAGGATATTCGTAAGCAAGTTCATCTATGGTGCCAAGGTGCCTCTTGTGAACATAAAGCTTCCGGAAGTGAGGGAGCCTGAGCCCGGGGATATCGTGGTTTTTCTTTCCCCTGTGGAAAAAAAGAAATTTCTAGTAAAGAGGTTTATCGCGCGAGGCGGGGATTCTGTCAAGATACAGGATGGAAAGATATATGTAAACGGGGAGCTTTTAAAGATGCCCCCGATCGATAAGTTCTTTTATTATAATCGCGGAGAATATGGAGGGACGGACAGGGCATTCCAGGTGCCGGAAGGGTACTTCTATGTTTTGGGGGACAACAGTGCTAATTCTATGGATTCCAGGTTCTGGGGGTTCGTTCCCGAGAAGAACCTGGTGGGGAAAGCATTCCTGATACACTGGCCTATAAAGAGGATACAGATAATGGGAGAGGGAGATTAATTAGTCGCTAGTGAATAGTGAATAGTCGCTAGTGTGGCGACTAAATACTAAAGACTAGCGACTAGCGACTAGATATGAATTGGGCAAACAGACTTACGATAACCAGGATAATACTGGTGCCGGTATTTATCGCGGCCATTATGTATCAGCGTCTTAATATAGCGCTTGTCGTTTTTGTTATAGCAACGATAACCGATGGGCTGGACGGTTACCTGGCCAGGTCTCGTAATGAAATAACCAGGTTTGGGGCGATAATGGATCCGATAGCGGATAAGATGCTTATCGGCAGCGCTTTTCTGAGCTTCTGCATAGTGCAGGGGCTTCCGGCATATCTTAAAATGCCTGTGTACGTTCCTATTGTTATTATAAGCAGGGATGTGATAATACTTCTTGGCGTTTTTATTATACAGGTTATTACCGGGGGGGTAGAAATAAAGCCCACGATGGTTGGGAAAATAACCACGTTTTTTCAGATGATAACTGTCATAGCTCTTTTGCTTAGATTTGTTCATTCAAGCTGGCTGTGGAACACTACAGTCGCACTTACTGTTATTTCCGGGATAGATTATATCGGAAAAGGGACTTCGAAGATAAATGGAAAATTATAGTCAGACACCAGCGATATGCATAGTGGGCAGGCCGAATGTCGGGAAATCTTCACTGTTCAACTGTCTTTTTGGGGAGAAAAGAGCTGTTGTAGTAGAGCAGTCAGGTACAACCCGTGACAGAGTGGAAGCCTTTGTGCGTATCAGCGGGATCGACGCCAGGATCGTAGATACGGGAGGCTACGCGTCTGAAGATAAGGGGGAGATGTCGGACCAGGTCAAGGATCAGATAGCCCTTGCGATGGAAGAGGCGTCGATAATCATTATGGTGACCGACGCGGCTTCCGGTCTTGTGCCTTCCGATGAGGAGGTGGCTCAGCTTCTCCGAAAATTCAGTAAGCCGGTTATCATAGTGGCGAATAAGACAGATAACGACAATATGAAGTCCGACGCGATGGAATTTTATCAGTTGGGTTTCGGGGAACCGGAAATGGTATCCTGTACCCACAGGAGGGGGCTTCGCCAGCTCCGAAAGCGACTGTCTACATCGTTGGAGAGCGTTTTGAGAGAGTCTCCGGAGAAGAAAACTACCAGAGATCCGGACGGAGTGATCAAGATCGCGGTCGTGGGCAGGCCGAATGTGGGAAAGTCATCTTTTGTAAATACTCTTCTGGATAGAAACAGGGTAATAGTCAGTGATGTTCCCGGGACTACCAGGGATTCTATAGATACGCCCTTCGAATGTGAAGGGGAAAAGTATGTGCTGATAGATACTGCCGGGATACGCCATAAGAGAAAGATCAAGACGGTGGTCGACACTTTCAGCATGATGAGATCTAAACAGGCTATCGAAAGGGCTGACGTAGTAGTGCTTCTTCTGGATGCTGCGGACGGTGTGACCAGGGATGATGTAGACATACTAGATCTCATTGAGAACAAAGGTAAGGCCTGCCTGATACTGGTTAATAAATGGGACCTGGCGAAGCTGGCGGAAGACCTGTCTATGGAAGAATATGAGAAAAGCCTTCTCTACGCGTCGGAAAAGCTTACTAAATTTCCGATAACCTTTATTTCCGCGACGACGGGAAGGAACGTGATGGACACGCTTGCTAAGATCAGGGTGCTTAACTCTAACCTTGATATCAAAGTGTCAACGGGTTTTCTGAACAGGATCTTTGATGAAAAAGATCCTGCGCTCATTTCCATACCCAGAAAAAAGAAGAGGCCGAATTTTCTTTACGTCGTGCAGAGCGGTACGCGGCCGGTAGAGTTCAAGTTTTTTGTAAATGATCCGGGGAACGTATTGCCGATACACATGAGATTCATAGAGAACCAGTTGAGGCAGCATCTTCCGCTCAAAGGAATACCCGTACGGATCATGGCAAGAAGGTCAAGGAAGGACAGGAAAGTATGATGGTGCTTTTTTCAGTCATGGCGGCATATCTTTTGGGATCTATGCCCACAGCGTATATCTTCGGGAAAGTCCTTAAAGGCATAGATGTAAGAGACTATGGAAGCGGCAATGTCGGGGCTACCAATGTTTTCAGAACGGTTGGAAAGGTTCCCGGGATAATAGTGATGGTCATAGATCTTCTTAAGGGATATTTAGCGGTCACGCTGCTCCCTTATCTTGTGATGAAATGTTTCGTGAAGGCTCCGGCTTTTGATGATATGGGATATATAATGCTGGGAGCCGCCGTCATATCCGGTCATATCTGGACATGTTTTCTCCGTTTTAAAGGGGGCAAGGGTGTGGCGACTACTGCAGGTGTCATGGCCGGTCTTTTTCCTGTGATATTTCTTTGCGGTCTTGTGGTCTGGATAATAACCTTCTCTATATGGAAATATGTTTCGCTGGCCTCCATTACGGCGGCTGCCTTTTTGCCGATCCTTGCCCTGGTATTTGACAAGGGTCTGCCTGTAATCCTTTTCTGTTCTGTGCTTTGCCTGGTGGGCGTAATAGCCCACAAGGCCAATATAAAGAGGCTCATACAAGGGACGGAAAAGCGAATCGTTAAGGGTTAAAAAAGCTAGAAAATAAGACTTGCAATCCTCCCAGAAACACGTATAATAGAGATATGTTAATAGAGCAAAAAGGGACAAACATTTTTTTTAGACGAGAAATTAAAAACATTTAAAAAGTCAAAGGAAAGTAAGATGAAGAAGCTGGTTTACCGAGACATATTAGGCAACAATCCCCGGAAGCGGGAAGTCTCTATGGAGGAGATAAGCGGAAGGGACCAGTCTAAAGTATCAAAGAAGTGGATATGTAAGTACTATATAAGAGAAAAGCACACAGAAAATGACATAGTTTCCCTAAGAAAATGGGTTGCTAAGAAGAAAAAGAAATGCAGGAAGGACAGACATATTTTGAGGCAGATGAACACGGATACTGGCGAAAATAAGATAATATGTAAGGTTTTAGGAGAGTTCTTTGTTATTAGGGATTCAAGCGCGTACAGGATCGTATACATAAATGAAGTCAGGATACATATCGAGTGCGCTGAAAACAACAGGGTAAGGGGTTAAAATGAAGATGCAAGCTTATAATTTTTTGAGACTATTTACGATAGTGATGGCATTATGCAAATTGAACATGCTTAAAATGCAGATACTTTTGCTTGAAATATCGACAAA
>CAZUYM010000009.1:3512-20874 GCA_964624805.1 uncultured Planctomycetia bacterium | reverse complement strand
CCCAAGACTGGACTTCCGGATTTCGCCCACATTTTCATAGAATATTCACCCGCGGAAAAATGTGTAGAACTGAAATCTTTTAAGGAGTACCTTTTTTCGTACAGGGATGTGGGTATTTTTCATGAACATGTTGTTAACCGTATTCTTGAGGACCTTGTAAAGTCGACCTTACCCCGTTGGATGAAAGTGACGGGAGTGTTTAACACTCGCGGCGGGATAACGACGACGGTAGAAGCGGAATTTAGTGAATAGTCGCTAGTGAATAGTCGCTAGTGTGGATTGCCCACGAGACCAACGGCTAAATATGAAAATAAAAACACGAAGATACTACTTATACTATCTCGCGACAATAATCATCTATATCAAAGGTATTGTTCCCAGGAGAAAAAGTCTTATTCTGGCTGCCGCGCTGGGGAAGGGTGCATTCAGGGTGCTTGAAAAAGAAAGAAAGGTAGCAGTTGGCAATCTCGATGAAGTCATGGGCGGATCGCACCGGGAAAACGTTCGTATAGCCGAGGGAGTATTCAGTAATATGGCAAAGAACGGGGCGGATTGGATAAAGATGATGTCCATTTCCAGAGGTGGCATTCAGAAAATGGTTACGGAAGTGCACGGGCTCGACAATCTTCATGAGGCTCTGGGAAAAGGCAAAGGGGTAATAGGGCTGGGTTCACATTTCGGGAATTGGGAACTACTTCTCATATATCTGAGCACAAAAGGATATAAGGGCGCGGTGGTAGGGAGAAGGATATACTTTCATAAATATGACAAGCTTATCACCCGCCTTAGAAATCGTTTCGGGACACCGGTCATATACCGGGATGAATCCCCTAAAAAATCTCTCAGAGTGCTTAAGGATGGCGGGATCCTGGGTATTCTTGCCGACCAGGATGTGGACAGCGTTGAGGGGGTGTTTGTGGATTTTTTCGGAAAACCCGCGTTTACACCTACGGCTCCGGTAAAACTTAGTATGGCAACGGGAGCGCCTCTCTTGCCGGGGTTTATGATACGCAAGCCGGACAATACATATAAGATGATATGGGAGAAACCCATCTCATCGCCTCAGGGCGGGGATAAGGAAGAGGATGTGCTGAGGCTTACGCAGGAATGGACGGGTGTTCTGGAAAAGTATATCAGGGAATATCCGGACCAGTGGGTATGGCTGCACCGCAGATGGAAGAGCAGTCCGCCGGAGGAGCGTCAGGAAGCCGGGGAAAAAGTATAAAAAAGATATCGGATAAAGTATGAAAAAAAAGATCATATGGATAGTTATTATTGTTCTTGGTGCCGCGGGTATATGGTTTTACCGGGGGCGGAATGCCGAAGAAAAGGGCGCATCGGCTACCTCGGGCGAGGTGAAAAACGCGGGTCTTGAACAGAAAATATTTTCATTCACGATCGACGGGCGCAGTCCCACGGGTGCGAATCAATGGCATTTGGAAGGTGAATCCGCCGAAATAATAGGGGATGACATACATCTTGATGTCCTTAAAGCGGTGGTGTACGGAGATGATGTGAAGATCAACCTTAAGTCGGACTCCGGTGTGTATAGCAAAAAGAAAGGGGAGGTCGATCTTATCGGAAACGTCAGAGTGGTGGCGGACAGCGGTTTCGAGCTCGACACCGAGCGCGCGACGTGGTCCCAGTCTACAAAAGAGATATCCACAGACGCTATTGTAGACATACGGGGTGATGGGATGGTAGCTCGAGGCAAGGGCGGCATGGCCAATTCCGACGAAAGAACAGCATTCCTCAGGGAGGACGTAACAGTTACGATAGAGCCGGATACGCATGTGGATTGCGCGGGATCTCTTGAAGTAAGGTACAACGATAATATAGCTATTTTTTTGGACGACGTGAGGGTCAGGGATAAGGACGGCAACCTTTTTGCCGACAAACTTACTGTCGAGTTCGACCCGGAGACCAAGAAACTGGCCAAGGTCACGGCAGAAGGTAATGTGAAGGTGAAACGAGGCAAGAGTTATACTATAAGCGAGAAGGCGGTATATACCGAGAGTACAAAGAGCGCCACACTTCTGGGAAGGCCGAGGATAATTATAGATCCTACAGAGATCTCTAAACTTGAAAGTTTAGGGAAAGAAGAAACACCGTCGGAATAAATCCGGAAAGGGAGAATATGCATCTTTTAGAGACAAGAGAACTGGTAAAACAATATGGTGGAAGAAGGGTCGTCAAAGGTGTGAGTATAAACGTCAGAAGAGGTGAGGTCGTGGGTCTTCTAGGCCCTAACGGAGCCGGGAAGACGACAACCTTTTACATGATAACAGGCATAATCAGGCCGGACGAAGGGAACATCATCTTTGATAAGAAAGACATAACCAAGCTGCCTATATATCAGAGAGCTCGTTCCGGGATAGGGTATCTTTCGCAGGAACCGTCCATTTTTCGGAAACTTACGGTGGAAGAGAACATTATGGCGATCATGGAGACACTGGGATTTCCTCGTAAAGAGCGGGATCGGCAGTTGGACACTCTTTTGAGTCAGCTAAAAATAGCACATTTGAGGAAAAGTAAGGCGTATACATTGTCGGGAGGAGAGAGAAGGCGTCTGGAAATAACCAGGACTCTTGTCACTAATCCAATGTTTATTCTTCTTGATGAACCCTTCAGCGGCATAGATCCAATAGCGGTATACGACTGTCAGGAAGTTATCAGGGAGCTTAGGGATATGGGGTTGGGGATACTTCTCACAGACCATAACGTGCGGGAAACGCTATCGATAACGGATCGTTCATATATAATGTACGAGGGAAAAATACTGATATCCGGAGAGAAAGAAAAGTTGATAAACGATCCCAAGGCGAAAGAAATATATCTGGGTGAGCGTTTCAGTATGTAAATGAGCACATAACTTACGCGACCGCAGGGAGCGTAAGTTATAAGTGCGAATTTATCCCGCCCTTTTGTAAAAAGGGCGGGATCTAAGACCGAGCGGCAAAGTCCGCCGTAGCCGGATAACATATAAGTAGTTTGGCGAAGGCGGAAAGTGAGGTCTATAGAGCACGAGGCATGGAGCGTAGCGACATAAGTTGTTTAGCCGAATTTATCGCGACGAAGTCCTCGAAGGTTCACTGAACCTGAGAGGAGCGTAGCGAGGGATCTCAGGACGGTGGCTAGAAGGTAGGACCATAAAAACTTTGTGAAAACAATCACAGAAGGCGCTGAAAGCTACAGAAGATATTGAAAAGCTACATATATAATGGTATAGTGTTATCCTTCGGTTCCGTTCTAAGCGGAGTCAGGGTGATACAAACAAAATAAGGAGCTGATATGTTGGATATAAAAATTACAGGCAGGAACCTCGATCTTGACAGGAATATCAAGTCCTATTTGAACAAAAAACTCGGGAAACTGGAAAAAGTGTACAGACGCATATACAAGTGCGAAGTCGTTCTTGATGAAGAAAAGGTCAGGAAGAACGTGGAAATAATACTTTATCTTAAAAGGAACAGGATAGTCGCAAAGGAGAGTTCTCCGGACATGTACGCGTCTATAGATAACGCGTATGATAACGTGAAAAAGCAGCTGAGAAGGCTGAGTGACCGGGTATCTTCCCACAGGAGAAAGGCGATGTTCGGACGCTTTCTGAACCCTGCCGAATATTTTGCTGTTCCGGAAGATACGATACTGGAAGAACCGAGGGGTTTTATCGTTAAAACGGATTTTTTCGCGAGCAAACCTATGCTCCCGGAAGAGGCCAGGCTGGAACTTGATATGGCGGAAAAGGTGTTTATAACGTTCAAGAACGCGGACACGGGTGAAGTCAACGTTTTGTATAAAAGAGTTGACGGAGATTACGGCCTGATAGAGCCGAAGTTCTGATGATTAATGACAGGAAAGGTGAGTAACAGTGAAAAGTAAAGTTAAGAAACTTGAAGGGACAGCTAAGCAGCTGGATATCGAAATACCGAAAGAGACGGTAGACCAGATATTCAACGAGGTTCTGGAGGAAATAAGGAAAAATACCGAAATACCCGGATTCAGGAAGGGCAAAGCGCCTCTTGATATGGTCATAAAGAACAGCCAGGCAGAAGCCATGGATGAGACGCAAAGGCGTCTTATCCCCCAGGGATATCAACAGGCTCTGGAGGAGCATAATATAGCTCCGGTAAGCTATCCGGAAATGTCGGATGTCGAGATGTCCGTTGCGGGAGTTCTGAAGTTCAAGGCCAAGTTTGACACTCATCCTGAAGTGAATGTCAAAAAGTATAAAGGTCTTAAAGTGGTTTCTACGAAGATCAGAGTCGATGATAAAGAGATCAATGAGACTTTCGAGAGGTTCCGCAACATTAACGCTGAATTTAATGATGTGGACAGGCCGATACAGAAGGGTGATTTCGCTGTATGTGATGTCGAGACAGTTATGGACGGTAAGGTGATCTCTAAAAAACGTGAGAACATGTGGATAGAGGCGGACAAGGAAGCATCAATGCTCGGGATGGGTGAAGCTCTGTGCGGGGCAAGCAAGGGGGATTCGAAAGAAGTGGAAGTGACTCTCCCGGAAGGGTATCCCGACAAGAAGTACGCCGGGAAAAAGGCGATTTTTAAGGTGGACATAAAAGAGACCAAGGAAAAAATACTACCCGAGCTTGATGATGAACTGGCTAAAAAAATAGGTAAGGAAAGCATTACCGACGCCAGGGAAGAGATAAAGAGCCAGCTTCTTGAAAGAAAAGAGGCCAATGTAAGGGTAGAGCTGCAGAACCAGATATTGGACCAGCTTTTGAAGGCTCATCCTTTTTCTTTGCCGGTATCCATGGTGAAAAGGCAGCTTGACGTACTGCTGCAGAAAGCGGAGAACGACCTTCTCCAGAAAGGTGTGGACAAGGAAGCTATAGAGTCGCACAAGGAAAAGCTTTCGGAGCAGCTCGCGAAAGAAGCTGAGAACAAAGTGAGGGCATATTTCATATTGGATGAGATAGGAACCCGGGAAGATATAAAGGTCTTGGATGAGGATGTCAACCTGTGGTTAAGCGCGCTCGCGGGCTCATATGGGCAGCCTGTTGATAGCGTTAAGAAATATTATGAAGAGCATGACCTGATAAACGGTCTCCGAGAGCAGCTACGGGAAGAAAAGACACTGGAGTTCCTTTTATCAGAAGCGAACATAGCGGAAAAGAAAGAAAAATAATATAAGCCAGATATCTGCGCCGATAATCTATTTAAAGGAGGATATAATGAGTATTATTCCAATGGTGATCGAGAAAGAAGGCAGGCTGGAAAGAGCCTATGATATTTATTCCCGGCTTTTGAAAGACCGCATTATCTTCATAGGCACTCCTATTGATGATTATATCGCTAACATAGTCGTTGCCGAACTTTTGTTTCTCCAGATGGAGGACCAGGACAAGGACATAAATGTGTACATAAACACTCCCGGCGGTTCTGTCACAAGCGGGCTCTCGATATATGATACTATGCAGTTCGTGAGACCTGACGTGAACACATATTGCATGGGGCAGGCTTCGAGTATGGGGGCTGTGCTGCTCGCGGCGGGTACCAAGGGAAAAAGGTTCGCCCTTCCGCATGCCCGAATAATGGTGCATCAGCCGTGGGGCGGTGTTCAGGGTGCGGCATCCGATATACATATCCAGGCTAAGGAAATACTGAGGATGAAGGAGCAGCTGGAAGGGATCCTGGCGAATCATACGGGGCAGTCTTTAGAGAAGATCAAAGAGGATACCGACCGCGACTATTTTATGAGTGCTGAAGAAGCCTGTGCATACGGGCTCGTGGATAAAGTGCTCGACAAAATGGAAAAGTAGATACATGCAAAAACCGGACACGAAAAAGACAGAGAGAAAGAAAAGATGAGGAAGAACAGGCTTATGTCTCCCGGACCGACACCGGTGCCTGAGAAAGTTCTGCTGAAAATGGCAGACACTATCATCCATCACCGTACCCCGCAGTTCAAGGTGGTGCTTAAGGACGTGCATGCTAAATTAAAGAAGGTCTTCTGTACGAAGAACCCTGTGTTCGTGTTAGCTTCGAGCGGTTCCGGAGCCATGGAATCCTCAGTAGTTAATCTCCTGGCAAAAGGAGACAAGGCGCTTGTTATAAGAGGCGGAAAGTTTGGAGGAAGGTTCGCCGAGATATTGGAGGCATACGGCATAGAGGTAGCTGCGTATGACGTTAAGTGGGGCGAAGGCGCCGATCCGTCTGTAGTCGAGGAGATGCTTAAGGCGGATCCCGCGATAAAAGTGGTGTATTCTACATTGTGTGAAACATCTACCGGCGTGGTTAACGACATCAAGGCAATAGCCGAGGTTACATCAAAAACGGACGCTGTACTTGTCGTTGACGCTATCAGTGGGTTATCCGCCGATGAGTTAAGGGCGGACGATTGGGGGGTGGATGTCGTGGTCTGCGGTTCTCAGAAGGGGCTAATGCTTCCTCCGGGACTGGGATTCTTAAGCCTCAGCCCTAAAGCAGAGAAACTGGTGGAGAGGTCGGATCTTCCAAAATATTATTTTGACCTCGTGGCCGCGAAAGAAGCACACGATAAAGACGATACTCCCTGGACCCCGGCGATCTCTCTTATAACGGGGCTCAATGAGGTCCTGGATATGCTTCTTGAGGAGGGGATAGATAACGTTCTTGCCAGACATGCCCGGCTCGCGGAAGTTACGCGTGAGTCCGTTAAGGCTATGGGGCTTGAACTGTTCGCTTCCAGTCCGTCTAACGCGGTGACTTCTGTGAAAGTCCCCGAAGGAGTGGATGGAGCGGCTCTTGTCAAGAAGATGAGAGAAGAGCAGGGAGTTACTATAGCCGGAGGACAGGCAGATCTTGAAGGGAAAATATTCAGAGTAGGGCATCTTGGCTATATGGACGGATATGACATTATAACTACCATAGCCGGTATAGAAATGGTACTGACTCAGCTTGGATATGATATGGAGCTTGGTAAGGGCGTGGCTAAAGCGCAGGAATTACTTAAGTAAATGAGCACATGACTTACGCGACCGAAGGGGGCGTAAGTCATAAGTGCGAATTTACCCCGCCCTTTTGTAAAAAGGGCGGGGTCTCAGACCGAACGACAAAGTCCGCTGTAGCCGGATAAGTTATAAGTAGTTTGGCGAAGGCGGAAAGTGAGGTCTATAGAGAAAGACGCAGAAAGAACGCGACCGAAGGGGGCGTAAGTCATAAGTGCGAATTTACCCCGCCCTTTTGTAAAAAGGGCGGGGTCTCAGACCGAACGACAAAGTCCGCTGTAGCCGGATAAGTTATAAGTAGTTTGGCGAAGGCGGAAAGTGAGGTCTATAGAGAAAGACGCAGAAAGAACGCGAACGAAGTGAAGCTAAGCAATAAGTGCGAATTCATCCTGAGCGAACGAATAAAAAGAGTGAGTCGAAGGATCTAATCTAATAAAATTGCAAGGAGTGGTACAGAATGGCGATCAAGGTTCTCATCAGCGATCCTCTCTCTCAGGAGGGAGTGAAGATCCTGAAGGATAATAAATTCAAAGTCACGGAAGTATCCAAATTATCGGAAAACGAACTGGCCAAGAAGATAAAGGGATACGACGCCCTTATAGTAAGGAGCGGGACCACTGTTACTAAAAAGATCATAGAGGCGTCCGATAAACTTAAAGTCATCGGCCGGGCGGGAGTAGGCCTGGACAATGTTGATGTAAAAGCGGCTTCCAAAAAAGGGATAGTCGTGATGAACGCGCCGTCAGGTAACACCTTTTCTACGGCGGAACTCGCGTTCAGCCTTATGATGGCTCTATCGCGGAATATTCCGCAGGCCAGCCGTTCCGTCAAAGAAGGCAAGTGGGAACGGAAAAAGTTCATGGGGGTGGAGCTTTACGGAAAAACTCTTGGTGTGATCGGCCTCGGCCGCATAGGGGCTGAATTTTCAAAAAGAGCTCTTAGTTTCGGCATGAAAATACTGGCCTTTGATCCTTTTCTTTCTGAGGAAAGAGCAAAGGCGCTTAACGTGGAACCCGCTGACATGGATACGCTTCTCAAAAAATCAGATTTTATAACCATACATACGCCGCTTACGGATGAGACCAGGTATCTTCTTGACGACAAAGCTTTCAAAAAGATGAAAAAGGGAGTCCGAATCATCAACGCCGCGCGCGGCGGCATAGTGGACGAGAAAGCCCTGGCCAAGAATATTAAAAACGGAAAGGTCGCGGGAGCGGCTCTGGACGTTTATGATACCAAATCGAAACCCCCTGTTGACAGCCCGGTAGTCAATATGGAGCAGGTAATAACGACACCGCATCTCGGCGCATCGACTTCTGAAGCCCAGGTGAATGTTGCTGTAGATATGGCAAAGAGCATTTCGGACGCACTTCTCGGCAAGGGGTTCCGGAATGCCGCGAATATTCCGGTAGTGGAAAAAGAGGCCCTTGAAGCGCTGCAGCCGTACGTCAATCTGGCGGAACGCCTGGGATGCATACAGGCACAGCTCATAGATGATCCGATAAAATCTATCACAGTGAAGTACATAGGAGAGATAGCGAACCTTGACGTATCGGTGATAACGAGAGCTCTGATAAAGGGCATATTCGACCCGATACTGGAGGAGGATGTTAATTTTGTTAACGCGCTGCTCATAGCGCAGGAGCGGGGTATTCAGATCATAGAGAAGAAGACATCTCAGATAATGGACTTTGCCAATCTTCTCAGTGTGGAATTCGATACCGGAAAGAAAAAGCATTTTATAATGGGTACGCTCTTTTCCAACAAGGAACCCCGGATAATAAAAATGGACAAGTTCTATGTGGAAGCTGTTCCGGCGGGATACATGCTGGTCGTTTCGAATAACGACGCGCCCGGCGTGGTGGGTAAGATAGGAACATTGCTTGGGAAGCATGGGATCAATATAGCTGAAATGAGTTTTGGCAGGGATAAAAAGTCTGGTGAAGCGATAAGCCTTCTCAACGTGGACAGTGAGATCCCGAAGAATGTAATAAGAAAACTCAAAAAGGCGAAAGATATTTTGGATGTAAAACAAGTACGCGTTTGACAAGCTGCCTAAATTAAAGGAGACCTAGGATGGCCAAGAAGAATAAAAAGAAAAACATTATTTACATAATAGACGTGACCAACCGTGATGGTGTGCAGACATCTCGCCTTGGTCTGGCGAAACTTCAGAAGACTATAGTGAACCTTCATCTGAGCAAGATGGGCATATTTCAGTCAGAATGCGGTTTCCCATTCACCCATCATGAACTGAACTATCTAAACGCGAATCTGGAACTGGCCCGTAAAAAGGCCATATATCCGATGAGGCTTGAAGGGTGGATAAGGGCCATCGAGGCGGATGTCATATCAACTGTAAAAAACACGCCGCTGATACAGCATTTAAACATGTCTATATCCACATCTGACCTGATGATAGAGAAAAAGTTCGCGGGAAAAATGGATCGTGCGGGGGTCATTAAAGCGATGACGAAAGCTTTGCGGCTTGCGAAGAAGAAAGGGTTTAAGACTGTCGGTGTTAACGCGGAAGACGCGTCCCGGACTGATCTGGACTACTTGATAGAGTTTGCTGAGGCCGCTAAGGCGAACGGTGCGGACAGATTGAGGTATTGCGATACTCTCGGGTTTGATGATCCGTTTACCATATATGACAGGGTATCCACGGTGGCCAGTAAGGTTAAAATGCCGATAGAGCTTCACTGCCATAATGATCTTGGCATGGTCGTAGCTGTAAGTATCGCCGGAGCAAAAGCTGCCATAGACTGCGGCGTTGACGCGTACATTAACACTACCGTAAACGGGATGGGGGAAAGAGCAGGAAACGCTGATCTTGTGAGCTGTATACTGGCACTGAAATATTCCAGCGGTTTCAAAGGCAACCGGAAATACGTACTGGACCCGAATATCAACCTTAAAGTCGCGTGGAAACTGGCGAAATACGCTTCTTACGCTTTCGGAGTTCCCATACCTGTGAACCAGGTAGGTGTCGGGGCTAACGCTTTCGCTCACGAATCCGGGATACACGCGGATGGCGCGCTTAAAGATCGCAGGAATTATGAACTTTACGATTTTGAAGAGCTCGGCAGAGGCGACCCCGAGATCATCGAGACCGGCAGGAACATAACAGCGGGAGAATACAGCGGCATCAAAGGGTTCCGCAATGTTTACAATAAACTTGAAATTAAGTTCAAGGACGATAAAGAAGCTAAGAAGATACTGGAGCTTGTCAGGTACGCGAACGTACATACGCAGAAACCTCTTGTTCGCGACGAACTTTTGTTCATTGCCAGGTATCCGGACGAAGCGAAAAAGATATTCACGATGTCTCCCGCATGATGCTAAAAGGGAGGACTTATCGGGGGTAAAATATGAAGAGATCATTCAAACATATCTGGGTTCCGTTACTCTTGGTGTCGGTACTGTTTTGCTGCGGCACCGCGCAAGCCAAGACGGCGGAAAAGGGCTTTCTGGTGAGATGGTGGGAGAGGGTCACGCGTTCCGAGGTCCAGAACCCTAAGCCGCCAGTTTCCGAACCTGTTTCGGAAAAACCGGTCCTTCCTCCGAAGGATATCCCGGCGCAGGCAGTAAAAGAAACAGAGATAGAAAAAAAACAGTCTGAACTGACGGAGACCGAGATCACCGGAAGTGTCGAAGAGATAATGCCCGCTGCAAAAGAAGAAAAAAAGGTCTCTGACATCAACTCGAAATTGACAGCCAATGACGCCGTCATAAAGGGCATAGAAGCAGAGCTGAAGAGGAACCCCGAACTCATGGAGACAATACCTAACCTTTATGAGAAGTTAAGCGTGAAGGACAAAAGGTCCTACTACTATTACGCTCCTCAGGGGGAGGCAGCTCGCAGGCTTATAAGGTTGGATAGCGAAACGCTGAACGGTTTGCGCAAAAAAATTGATGAAGAAAAAGTAAAGATAAAGAAAAGAACGGAAATCCCGCCTCGGGCTCCTGCGATGCTTATTCCCAAGGACTCGAAAGTGCCTGTGGTCGAAGCGCCGGGAGATGTGGAAGAGGCTGAGATGTCCGAAGACGCGACCACGGAATCCGGGGAGGAACCCGAGCGGGAAGAAATACCTCTCGATAAGGATGAGATGCTTGAAAGGATAGAAAAACGCCTGAAAATATATTCCGAAATAATCTATATCATTCCGGGGCTTTCTTTTACCGAGACCGATTCCGGGGACAGGAAGTATTTTTATACCGGGGAGGGAGGGGAAGCTCTTCCTTTGGACGCGCTCGACAAGGAAACGCTGTACAATCTTTTCTCAAGGATAAACAATGAAGCGACCAGGATAAACACGGAACGCCTGGTAAGGCAGCTTCAGCAGCTTGAACAGATCAGAAGAAGCAGTCAGAATATACCTCAGCCGCCGCCGCAGCCTATGGCTCCGCCTCAGGTATTTATACCGCCTCAACCGCCGCCGATGCCGCCTCAACCGCCGCGGATCCCGACACCGCCTGCGCCTCCGGCGCAGCCGCCGAGACGGTAGAAAACTAAAGAAAGGAAATCATGGGATACGGAACAGTTTTAGTGGGAGCCCAGTGGGGAGACGAAGGAAAAGGTAAAGTAATAGATATACTTACCGAAGACGTCCAGTACATTATACGGTATCAGGGCGGCAACAATGCCGGTCATACGGTCGTAATAGGTGAAGATAAGTATGTGCTGCATCTTATTCCGTCGGGGATACTGCATGAAGGAAAAATATGTGTTATAGGTCACGGTGTCGTGATCGATCCACAGGCGCTTATAGAAGAGATAGAACTCTTGAAAGAAAAGGGCATTATCTGCGAAGGACGTCTTAAGATCAGCGATAAAGCACATGTTATTTTTCCTTATCATCAGAAACTCGATGAACTTAGGGAGATGAAAAGGAAAAAAGGGAAGATAGGGACCACAAAAAAAGGAATAGGGCCGTGTTACGCTGATAAAGTCGCGCGTGTAGGCATACGCATAGCAGACCTTTTTGATAAGGAATACCTGAAGAGCAGGCTCAAGGTCAATCTAGCTGAAAAGAACGCCATGTTCAAGCACCTGTATGGGTTTGAGGGCTTTTCTGTAAAGGAAATGTTTGATAAATACCTTGAATACGCGTCTTTCCTGAAAGAATATGTCTGCGATACCACATTACTTCTTAATGAAGCGCTGAAGAGTGGTGAGTCCATACTGTTCGAAGGCGCGCAGGGAACTTTTCTGGATGTGGATTACGGCACGTATCCTTATGTAACGTCCTCTAATTCTACGGCCGGAGGAGCCTGTACAGGCGCTGGAGTGGGTCCGTCGAGGATAGACAGGGTAATAGGTGTAGTAAAGGCGTATACCACACGTGTGGGAGAAGGACCTTTTCCCACAGAGTTCGGACCGGATCTTATGGAAACCATCAGGCAGAAGGGCGGAGAATTCGGAGCCACTACAGGCCGGGCCCGCAGATGTGGCTGGTTCGACAGCGTACTGGTTAAAAATTCGGTAGACATTAACGGCATAGACCAGATGGTCATCACAAAACTGGATGTTCTTGACGAGCTGGAGACCATAAAAATATGCACGTCATACAATCACAAAGGTAGATCGTACAACAACATTCCGGGAGAACCGTATTTTCTTGAAAGATGCGAACCTGTTTATGAGGAACACCCGGGATGGATGACGGATACCTCCGGGATAACTTCATACGGCGATCTGCCGGAGAATGCCCGTAAGTATCTGGACAGGATAAAAGAGCTTGTGGGAACAGAGATATTGCTGGTTTCTGTCGGCAAAAGCAGAAAACAGACGTTGAGTTATAAATAAGTGAAGGATATCATTTTTCAACTTCCACTATGTTAAGGAGGATAATATGATCGGTAGAAACTTTTTTCTGGCAGGAACGGCCCTTGTGCTCATGATGAGCCTGATGGTTTCCGGTTGCGCGGTCAATTTTTACAAACAGAGTCCCCGCAGCAAGGAAAAAATAAAAACGCTGCAAAACAAGATCAGTGATCTCGAAGCCGAGAGGCAGGCGGAACGCGCTCAGTTCGAAGATACAAAACGTATGTTGGAAAGTAAACTGAAAGGGCAGATAGATGATAAGAGCATATCGCTTCAGATGATTGACGGAGGACTGGTCATAATACTGTCGGATAACATCCTTTTTGATTCAGGCAAGGCCGAAGTGAAAAGAGATGCGTTCCCGATACTGGACAAAGTGGCCGACATTTTAAAGAAAAAAGTTCCCGGAAAGAATGTAGGAGTAAGCGGACATACGGATAACGTGCCAATAGCGCGTTCAAACTGGAAATCCAACTGGGAACTTTCTACCACAAGAGCCACTAATGTCCTTCATTACCTCGAGGGCAGGGGGATACCGCCGAAACGTCTTTCAGCCACAGGTTACGGCGAACACAGGCCCATCGCCTCTAACGATACCGACGTACACCGAGCGAAGAATAGAAGAGTCGAGATAGTGATACTGCCCGAATACGCAGAGAAGAAAGACGATAGCCTCGTTAAATAGTGACGGAGATCCGAGAGCAGAGAGTAGAAAGTAGAGAGAAAACCGTTTCCCTCGGCCTTCTGCTCTTTGCTTTTATTAAGGGGATGTGATATGGGGGTACCGCAGCACATAGCGATCATCATGGACGGTAACGGCAGGTGGGCAAGAAAACGCAATCAGCCTGCTATCATGGGCCATCGTGCGGGTATAAAAACGGTGGATGATATTACCGAAGCCTGTGCCGGCATGGGTATAAAGGCACTCACTCTGTATACATTCTCAGCGGAAAACTGGAAACGTCCCCGCAAGGAAGTTGACGCGTTAATGACTCTATTGGGACAATGCCTGGATAAATATGGAGCAAAGATACACAAAAACAACATCAGGTTTAACGCGATAGGACGTCTGGGAGAATTGCCGCAGTCTCTCCAGGACAGGATCAGTGATACAAAAGAGCTTACTGCTTCCAATACGGGTATGGTCCTTACTCTTGCGCTTAATTACGGCGGCAGACAGGAAATCCTGGACGCGTTCAAAGCGGCTTTTTCCGCCGCGTCGAAGAGCGGAGAAGATATATCGCAGTGGAAAGAAGACGCTCTGGCCGAGTTCCTTTACACGGCAGGCCTTCCGGAACTGGATCTTGTTATCCGGACCAGCGGAGAGATGAGAGTGAGCAATTTCCTGCTGTGGCAGGCGGCATATTCCGAGTTCTACGTGACAGAAACACTATGGCCTGATTTTGATGCTGCGGAATTGCAGAAAGCATTGGATGAATACAGCAGCCGGGAAAGGAGGTTCGGTGGATAGTCTTGTGCGCCGAGGAATAGTCAGCCTGATACTGATAGTAATAGTGGCCGCGGTCATCTTTGTCTCACCCAACTGGTTCTTCTGTCTGGTTGTCACTCTTTTTATAGCTTTTGGACAGTGGGAGTTCTTCAAACTTGTTGAGAACAGAAATATATTCGTCTATAAATACTTCGGCACAGTTGTAGGAAGTCTTATCCCTGTAGTTATTTTTTTAGGGAACAGCCAGCCGGAGCTAAAGAACCTTGAACCGATATTGATCGTAGTGGCCAGTCTTCTGGCGTTCACGCTGCAGTTCACCAGGACTGATAGCGCCCGGGACCATCTTGTCAGCATGGCGCTGACTCTTTTTTCCCTTTTCTACATAGGATGGTTCTTTTCATTTTTCGTAAAGCTCCGATTTCTGGAGAACGGGACTAATCTTGTAGCATTTGTCGTACTTGTGACGAAGGGCGCTGATATAGGCGCGTATCTTCTGGGGAGCCGTTTTGGCAAGACAGAACTTATTCCAAGGATAAGTCCCAAAAAGACAAAAGAGGGAACCATAGGCGGTATCATCTTCAGTCTTTTGCTGTCGGTGACCCTGGGCAGGGCCCTTACGGGGTTTTCATTCCCGCATCTTTTTGTCCTGGGAATACTTCTTGCTACGCTGGGACAGGTGGGGGACCTGGCTGAAAGCCTGATAAAAAGGGATTGTAACGCTAAAGATACAGGATCATATTTATCCGGGATAGGCGGGGTGCTGGACCTGATAGACAGTTTGTTATTTACCGCCCCCGTATTCTATTTTTATGTAAAAACGTTCTAGTCAGATTACAGATATCAGATTGCAGATTACAGATAAAGCAAACACAGTATGGATCTGACATCTACCATCTGACATCTGAAATCAAATAAGGCATAAAGTTATTATGAAGGATATAATTCTACTAGGATCCACAGGCTCAGTAGGCCGGAACGTTCTTGAGATAGTAAGAAGTTATCCGGACAAGTTCCGGGTCAAAGCCATAAGCAGCAACAGGAATATAGATTCTCTTGTACTTCAGGCTGAAGAATTCAAGCCTGATGTCGTGGCTGTTGGAAAAGAAGCATTAAAGGATGATCTTGCGAAGAGAATAACGTATCCCTGTAAGGTGCTCGCGGGAGAAGAGGGACTTTCGTACCTGGCAGCGGAAGAGGCCGCGGACGTGGTCTTTTTAGCCATATCGGGGACAGCGGCGCTTAAACCGCTTGTCGCGGCACTTGAGATGGGTAGAAAGGTGGCATTGGCCAGCAAGGAGCCTATCGTAAGCGCGGGGTCGATAATAAAGCGACTGGTTGAAAAAAGCCATGGAGAGATATTGCCGGTTGACAGTGAACACAGCGCTATCGCACAATGTCTTGCGGGCAGGAGGAAGGAAGAGGTAAGGACATTGTACCTTACGGGCAGCGGAGGTCCCCTTAAGGACAAATCCGAAAAATCTTTTGACTCTCTTTCCATAGGACAGATACTTGATCACCCCAAATGGGACATGGGGCCTAAGATAACAGTTGATTCTGCTACTCTTATGAACAAAGGGCTGGAGGTTATAGAGGCCAGGTGGCTGTTCGATGTGCCTCCCGAAAAAATAAAAGTTGTGATACAGCCGCAAGCCATAATACACGCTATGGTGGAGTTCGTAGACGGGGTGGTGTCCGCAAGCATGTTCTGCCCTGACATGAGGTTTCCCATCCTCAGGGCGTTATCTCATCCGTTGGTGATCGCCAGCGACCTTGAAAGAGTGGATTTTACGAAGATCGGGAACCTTTCGTTCCTGGAACCTGATACGGCAAAGTTCCCCGCGCTTGAGTTGGCATTCGAGTCTCTTCGCGTGGGCGGGACGATGCCGGCTGTGCTGAACAGTGCTAATGAAAAGGCTGTAACCCTTTTTCTGGACGGAAAAATAAAGTTCACAAAGATAGTGCAACTGGTCCAGAAAGCAATGGATAACCATAAAAACATAGAGGAGCCCCTCTTGGAAGATATTATCGATTCCGAGAAGTGGGCGGCCGAGGAGGTGTTGAGATCTTGTTGACCATAATTGTTGTTATTTTTGTTTTCAGTGTGTTGATACTTATTCACGAAGCCGGACATCTGTTCGCGGCAAAAAAATTTGGAGTGAAAGTAGAAGCGTTTTCCCTGGGATTCGGGAAACGTCTTTTCGGCATAGAGAGAGGGGGCACGGATTACAGAGTTTCAATGATCCCCTTCGGAGGATACATAAAAATGGCGGGTGAAGAACCATCCGAAGCTTCAGGGGGAGAGGACGAACTCTCATCCAAGCCAGCCGGACACCGGTTCTGGATAATGGCTTCCGGCGCTATAACGAACTACCTTTTCGCTTTCCTGCTTTTCAGCGTGATATTCATGATAGGTGTTCCCACGCTTTCTAATGAAATAGGCCAGGTCCTAAAGGGGTATCCGGCCGAAAAGTCCGGGATGGAAGAGGGGGATAAAATAATCTCTATTAATGGAAGTAAAGTGGTATTTTGGGAAGATATAGTAGATACGATACGCAAGGACTCGTCGGAAAAGAGTACTCTGGATTTCGAGGTTGTAAGGGGCGATGCTATACACAGGATAGAAGTGCAGCCGCAAATATCGACTGTAACGAATATTTTCGGTCAGACCATATCACGTCCAATGGTAGGCATAGCGCCCAGGGATAAGATGCTGGATGTTTCGTACGATCCGTTTCGGGCCGTGTATTACGGCGGAAAGAAGCTCCTGGTCCTTACTGGCATGACGTACAAGGGAATATGGCTTCTTCTTACCGGCGGTATGCCTGTAAAGGCTTCGGTATCGGGTCCTATCGGCATCGCGCATCTTATGGGTCAGGCTGCCCGGATAGGAGTAGTACCGCTTATGATAATCACGGCACATGTAAGCATGGCGCTGGCGGTATTCAATCTTTTGCCTTTTCCTGTTCTTGACGGAGGGCATATTATCTTTTTGGGGATCGAAAAGTTAAGGGGAAAGCCTTTAAGCGTAAAGTTTCAGGATATTATTACCCAGGTAGCGCTTGTTCTGCTTATCGCTTTTGCTTTATTCGTGAGCTGGCAGGATGTTTTGAAATTTACACCGCTGGGAGGAAA
>CAZUYM010000009.1:0-3412 GCA_964624805.1 uncultured Planctomycetia bacterium | reverse complement strand
GGTGACGTAAAGATCGGTTCGGGGTATCCGGTATCGATACAGTCCATGACCAAGGTGCCGACCAGAGATGTGAAAGAGACCGCGGCTCAGATACGCGAACTCGAGAATGCCGGCTGTGAAATAGTACGCGTTGCGGTAAAAAGTGAGGAAGACGCTAATGCTATATCGGCGATAAAGCAGGAAACGACTATTCCTCTGGTCGCGGATATACATTTTGACCACAGGCTTGCCGTTACGGCAGCCGCTAAAGGCGCCGATAAAATAAGAATAAATCCGGGCAACATAACGGAACCTTCTGACATAGACAGCATAATAGACGCGGTGTCAGACAGGAACATACCGGTACGATTAGGAATAAACTCGGGCTCTTTGATGGATGTGACTACCGGAAGAGCCGCTTCGGTAGATATGATGGTGGGCTCTCTTACTGAATATATAGAACATTTTCAGAAAAGGAACTTTCACGATATAGTACTTTCGCTTAAGTCATCAGATGTTCCCAGAACTGTCGAAGCGTACAGAAAGATGTCCGAAAGGTGTGATTATCCTTTTCATCTGGGAGTCACAGCAGCCGGTCTTCCTGCCGACGGGATGGTCCGTTCGAGCGTCGGTATAGGCAGCCTCCTTATGGACGGTATAGGAGACACTATAAGAGTGTCTTTGACAGGCGATCCGGTTGAAGAGGTCTATACGGCTAAACGTATACTGGATTCTGTGGGGGTGCGTCATTTCGGTTCCCGGATAATAGCGTGTCCTACATGCGGCCGCTGTCAGGTAGACCTGGTGTCCATTGTAAAAAAGTTGGAGGCCGAATTAAAACGAGATACGAAATACGAGATACGAGATACGGACAAACAACTGCTCATCGCCGTCATGGGCTGCGAGGTCAACGGACCCGGGGAGGCTATGGAAGCCGACATAGGTATAGCTTTTGGCAAGGGGAAGGGCGTCATCTTCCGCAGGGGTGAGATAGTAAAGACGATAAAGGCTGATTCCGCGGTGAAAGAGCTGCTCGAGATGATACGGAAAGAAGTTTAGTATTCAGTATTCAGTATTTAGTATTTAGTAATCAAGGAGAGAGATATGCGCTGGAGTAACACATTTATACCCACACTTAAAGAAGATCCGCAGGAAGCGGAGGCAGTAAGCCATAAGCTGATGGTGAGAGCCGGACTTGTGCGCCGTCTCGCCGCGGGTGCTTATACATATCTTCCTCTGGGGTACAAGATCCTCAAGAAAGCGGAGAATATAGTACGCGAAGAGATGAATAAAGCCGGGGCTATAGAGCTTCTTATGCCGGCGCTTCAGCCTGTCGACCTATGGAAGAAGACAGGCAGGTATGAGGATATAGGCGATGTTATGATAAAGTATAAAGATCGCCATGGAAGAGAAGTGGCACTTGGGCCTACTCACGAAGAGATCATAACGGATCTTGTGTCGAGAGAGGTCCACTCATATAAAGATCTTCCGTTGACACTGTATCAGATACAGACCAAGTTCAGGGATGAAGTAAGGCCTCGTTTTGGTATCGTAAGAAGCTGTGAGTTCATAATGAAGGACGCTTACAGTTTTGATGTGGATGCGGAAGCGATGGAAAAGAGCTACAAAAAGATGTATGACGCGTACTGCCGGATATTTGAAAGATGCGGTATTCCCTATATACCTGTGGAAGCTGATCCCGGGATGATGGGGGGGACTGTCTCTCACGAGTTCATGGTGCCCTCAGATATCGGGGAGGACAGGATAGCAAGCTGTCCAGCTTGCGGTTATGCCGCAAGTACGGAAGTGGCTGTAATAAAAGGAGTTACAGATGACGCTCAGGCTGGTTCCGGGGGTGTTGCCCCCGAGGAAGTGAGTACTCCGGGCGCAAGCACGGTAGAAGATGTCAGCCGATTTCTTAAGGTGAAGCCGGCAGATATTATAAAAACCCTTATTTATGTGGCAGATGATGAGACTGTCGCCGTTCTGGTGAGAGGGGATCATGAAGCTAATGAAACGAAACTTAAGAACAGTCTTAAGGTCAGGGTGCTGGAGCTTGCTGATGAAAATAAAGTGGAAGAGATCACCGGAGCAGCGATGGGATTTTCAGGCCCCGTGGGACTTTCTGTGAAAATAATAGCAGATCATTCAGTGCGCGGTATGGTAAACGCGGTTACGGGAGCCAACGCGAAAGACAAACACCTGAGGAACGTGACGCCGGGCAGTGATTTTGACGTAACGGAATGGGTCGACGCCAGGGTTATCACAGAAAATGACGCTTGTCCCAAATGCGGTGCGAGCATCACTATCAAGAACGCGATAGAGATCGGACACACGTTCAAGCTTGGCACAAAATATTCCGAAGTCCTGGGCGCGGGTTTTCTGGATGAGGGCGGCAAGCAACGCCCGGCTATAATGGGTTGTTACGGTATAGGCGTGAACAGGATACTCGCGTCCCTTATTGAAACAAGCAACGATAAAAATGGTATTATATGGCCCGTTTCTCTTAGTCCTTATGAAGTGGTCGTTATTCCCCTGAAAAAAGATGATGAGACGCTGGTCAATGAAGCGGAAGGGATATATAAGTCCCTGAAAGACGGCGGAATAGATGTCCTTATCGATGACAGGGAAAAAACAGCCGGTGTGAAGTTCAAAGATGCGGATCTTATTGGATTTCCTGTCCAGGTGGTTATCGGGAAAAAGAGCCTTGACCTGGGGAAGATCGAGGTAAATGACCGCATAACAGGAGAGAAAGAGTTAGTGGACAAGGATAAGGTTGTGGACTACGTCATCGATAAGATAAAAGCACCGAAAAAAGGTCGAGGTCAAGGTTAAGGTCTAGTTAGTAGAGTTTTTCTGGACCTGGACCTAGAACTTGACCTGAAATAACACTTAATGGGAGTCAATCATGGGTAAAATTAAAGTTCTATTTGTCTGCATCCACAATTCAGCAAGGAGTCAGATGGCCGAAGCTTTTTTGAACGGTATATCCGGAGATAAATTCGAGGCCGAAAGCGCGGGGTTGGAACCCGGAACGCTGAATCCGACAGTGGTAGAGCTCATGCAGGAGACAGGTCTGGATATTTCAGAGAACCCGACCAAGAGCGTTGCCGGCATGCTGGAAGAGGGAAGGACTTTTGATTTTATAGTAGCCGTATGTGACGGGGCCAATGCTGAAAAGTGTCCGGTGTTTCCCGGGTCAGGAGAAAAAGTGCACTGGGAATTTGATGATCCTTCTGCGGTTACCGGGACTGACGATGAGAAGAAAGAAAAGGTAAGGATCATCAGGGATCAGATAAAGAACAAGGTAGAGGCCTGGGGCAGAGAAGTCGTAGAGGGAACGGAATAACTATGATAGAGTTTAACACAGAGGTTCTGGAAGTCATACAGAGGACGAAGGATGTCAAAAGTTTCCGTTTTCGTACGGAAGAAG
>CAZUYM010000008.1:8355-20974 GCA_964624805.1 uncultured Planctomycetia bacterium | reverse complement strand
ATAGCTTTTTGTAATCAAAAAGGCGGCGTTGCTAAAACGACCTCAGCGATAAATATCGCGGCATACCTCGCGTTGAACAATAAGAAAACACTGCTGATTGACCTTGACCCGCAAGCCAATGCTACGAGCGGCCTGGGGCTCAACAAGAACGAGATTGAGCAAAGTGTGTACAATGTTCTTCACGAACACATCCGACTGGAAGAAGCCATTTACCCTACTGAAATTGAGTTGTTAAAAATAGTCCCCTCAAACCTGAACCTTACCGGAGCGGAGGTCGAACTTGTCAACCTGATGGGACGTGAATACAGGCTGAAAAAAGCTATACACGAGATGAAAGAGGATTTCGATTATATCATTTTTGATTGCCCACCCTCTCTGGGACTTTTAACAATAAATGGCTTAACTGCCGCGGACTCGGTTTTAATCCCCGTTCAGTGTGAGTATTATGCACTCGAAGGTCTGGGGCAGCTGATGACAACCCTCGACTTGATCAGAGATAACTTGAATGAAAGTCTGGCAGTAGAAGGCGTTCTTATGACACTCGCGGACTATAGAACAAATCTGACTAAGGAAGTCATTCGGGAAGTAAAAGACTATTTTGGGGCGAAGGTCTATAAAACCATTATTCCTCGAACTGTAAAGCTTACGGAGGCGCCAGGGTTTGGGAAACCTATTGCTTTGTATGATAAAAATTCCACCGGAGCTAAAATGTATTCAGATGTAACAAGGGAATTGTTAGGTTTGCGCGTGGAAACCCCTGTGGAAGAACCGCAACAACTTGAAAATGAAGAACTTACAATAAATATGGAGGAAACTCATGGAGAAGCGATTGGGTAAAGGGTTAAATGCTTTGATCTCGGAAGATGTGGGTAAGGCGAAAGAAAAGGTAGATAAAATAAAACTGTCAGAGATCGTTCCTAACCCGTTTCAGCCCAGAAAAAGGTTCGATGAAGGGAAGATGGAAGAACTGATGAACTCTCTTAAGGAAAAGGGAGTAATTCAGCCGGTTCTTGTTCGGGCGGTTGAAAACGGGTACGAAATTATCGCCGGAGAGCGTAGATGGCGAGCAGCCCAGAAGCTCGAATTGGAAGAGATACCGGCGATAATAAGACATGACATAGACGACGCGAACAGCCTGGAAATATCCCTTATCGAGAACATCCAAAGAGAAGAGCTTAATCCGATCGAAGAAGCGTATGCCTATAACGAGCTTATCGACAAATTCGAATACACCCTGGACAAGGTCGGACAGATGATGGGCAAAGATAAGACCACTATATCAAACAGCCTGCGCCTCTTGACGCTAGCGGAAGAGCTGCGCGACTACGTTGCGGAGGGGAAGATCTCCGCGGGGCACGCTAAGGCCCTGCTGTCGGTAGTTAGCGAGGCAAGGCGGATAAAAATCGCAAAGATAATAATAAGAAAAGGCATCTCCGTCCGGGAAACAGAGCAGATGGTAAGGAGCCTGGATGATACCAAAAAGAGACAGCCTAAAAGCAAAGACCCCGAAACTGTGAGAATAGAAGAAGAACTTCAGCACAGGCTCGGCACAAAGGTCAACATCCTGCAGGGGAAGAAAAGAGGCCGGATAGAAATACAATATTTTTCTAACGAGGACCTGAGCCGGTTGCTCAGGCTGATTTTGCCTTCGGAGATGTGACCCGGAGGGAAACCGTCCCTGCGACCTGTTTTTGGGACGGTTCCCCGAGCGCCTCGTTTACGAGTCTTCGCGAAGGGAAACCTCTCGCGTGAGCTTGTTGTTGAAGAGGGTCCGCGAGCGAAACGGCCCCGCAAGCTCGTTGTTGGGCCGTTCCTCGAGCACCGATCCAACTTATCTTTGCGAAGAGAAACCGCCCGTGTGAGCGCGTTTACTACCGAGGTTCCGCGAGCAAAAAGGCTTGACACCAGCGGCCTAATATTGTACTATCTATAGTAGATTTACCTTTTAAACTGGTTCAGAGAGACCGGAAAAGGAGCAAAAATGAAAATAAATGTAGACATAAGCCTGCTTGTCCTTGGACGGGGAGGCTATTTTTGTGTCTAGTGAGTGCGAGACTTATGGAGCAACGCGAACATAAGTCTCGCACTCACTAGACACCGCCCTTTTAGAACGTATAAAAAAATAAAAAGGGCGGGGTTAATGCGCAGACGGCCTTGCGGCCTGCAAGTTACGTCGCTTAAAGAACACCATAACTTGCCTGCTTATTAAAGGAGAAATGATGGAATTTCAGCAGAGATCAAAAGTACTCGATGGAGAAGGGATAAAAAGGTCGCTTCAGAGGATAGCGCATGAGATCCTGGAAAAGAACCAGGGGATAGAAAACCTGGTAGTGATAGGCATAAAATCCAGGGGAGCCTACCTTGCCGCGAGAATAGCGGAGAATATGGGAAAAATAGAGAATGCCGAAGTCCCGGTAGGGGCGCTTGACATAACCATGTACAGGGACGACCTCACGGAGGTAGCGGAGCAGCCCGTAGTACACGCGACAGAGATAGATTTTGACATCACCGGCAAGAAGATCATTTTGGTGGACGATGTTCTGTACACCGGAAGGACTGTGAGGTGCGCGTTGGATGAGCTTATAGATTTCGGAAGGCCGGCAAATATACAGCTTGCCGTTCTTGTGGACAGAGGTCACAGGGAGCTGCCGATACGTCCCGACTTTGTGGGAAAGAATATTCCTACGACAAAAGAAGGCAGCGTGGAAGTGAAGCTTAAAGAAACTGATGACACGGAAGAGGTTGTGGTCCTAGCCTGAAGATGCGGGGCGGGAAAGAAAAAGGACGGGAGAGTATGACGAAAAAGAAACAGATACCATGGAATAAAAAGCACCTGCTGGGGATAGAAGACCTTTCCGAGGAAGAGATCCTGCTTATTCTCGATCATGCGGAAGGATTTAAGGAAATCCTGGGACGCCCGATACCAAAGGTTCCTACGCTGAGAGGGAGGACAATAGTAAATCTATTCTGCGAGCCTTCCACAAGAACAAGGTCGTCTTTCGAGCTCGCCGCTAAAAGGCTAAGCGCGGACACCTTAAATATTACCACGGCGTCCTCAAGCTTTGCGAAGGGGGAGACTCTGAAAGATACAGCGCAGAATATAGAAGCAATGAAGATCGACATGATCGTAATGCGTCATTCCTGCGCAGGCGCTCCGCTTTTTCTGTCAAAAAATGTAGATGCCTCGGTGATCAATGCCGGGGACGGGCCACACGAGCACCCCACACAGGCATTACTTGATGCCTTTACGATCAGGGAAAAGCTGGGGAAAATTGAAGGGCTAAAGGTCAGCATTATAGGAGACATCGCCCATTCGAGAGTGGCGAGGAGCAATATCTGGGCACTCACGAAGTTGGGAGCCAGCGTGACGGTCTGCGGGCCCAAGACCCTCCTTCCCGCGGAAATTGAAAAGATGGGAGTCAGGGCGACATGCTCTCTGAAGGAGGCAGTAGAGGGGGCGGATGTTTTGAACATTCTCAGGATACAGCTTGAACGGCAGAAAAAAGCCTTTTTCCCAAGCCTCCGGGAGTACGTAAGGGAATTTGGCATAACATCCGAGGTCTTGTCAAAATATGCCAAGAAAGATATAGTTGTAATGCACCCCGGACCGATCAATCGAGGCGTTGAGCTAAGCCAGGAGGTGGCAGACGGACCCTATTCTGTTATACTTAACCAGGTTACCAACGGTGTGGCGGTAAGAATGGCCATACTGTTTCTTGTGGGACATGTTCGTAGTAGAAGTAGAGAGGAAATGGTAAATAAATAGCAAAAAACAGAAGGCAAGCCCAATAATTAGAGTATATAACGCTAAAATGGAGAAAAAATGTCAATATTGATAAAAAATGGACATATTATAGACCCTGCACAAGGCATGGACCAAAAGGGAGATATTTTCATAGAGGGTAGGGAGATAGCCCAGATAGGGGGGAAAATAAAGAAAAAGGCCGATCTTGAAATAAACGCGGAAGGCATGATCGTAGCCCCCGGGTTTATTGACCTTCACGCGCACCTGAGAGAGCCTGGAGGCGAGGAAAAAGAAACTGTGGAAACAGGCCTTCGAGCAGCAGTTGCCGGAGGCTTCACTACCGTTTGCGCCATGCCGAATACCGAGCCTCCCTGCGACACGAGGGCCCAGGTGGAGTTCCTGAAAAATAGGGCTAGAGAAACAGGTCTGGCTACACTGCTTCCCGTGGGCGCGATAACAAGGGGAAGGAAGGGCGAAGGTATGACGGAAATGTGCGAACTTAAAGAGGCGGGATGTTTAGCAGTATCTGACGACGGAGATTCCGTAGCAGACGCCGTTCTTATGCGCAGAGCTATGGAGTATGCTTCGATGGCGGATCTCTTGATAATGTCACATTGTGAAGAGAAGGAACTGGTTGCTGAGGGCGTTATGCACGAAGGATATTGGTCAACGGTCCTGGGGCTCAGTCCCATACCGTCTAAGTCGGAAAGCATCATGGTTGACAGGGATATACAGCTGGCCGAGCTAGCGGGAGCCAGGCTCCACATATCACACGTCTCGACAGCCGAAAGTGTAGAAATAATACGAAGCGCCAAGGCAAGGGGAGTCAAGGTTACGGCGGAAGTCACCCCGCACCATTTAACACTTAGCGACAAGGAGCTTACGTCATATGATACCAATCTGAAGGTCAACCCGCCGCTTAGGTCGGAGAGCGACATAAAGGAACTCAAAAAAGGACTGAAAGATGGGACAATAGACGCGATAGCTACGGACCATGCTCCGCATCTCGAAAATGAAAAGGAAAGGGAATTTAACTATGCTCCCTTCGGGATGATAGGATTTGAGACTGCATTACCTCTGGCGAGAAAAGCTTTGGTAGAGGGAGGGCTCATGACCTGGGCGGAGGTAATAAGCAAATTTACTTCTTCTCCGGCCAAGGTGCTGGGATACGACCGCGGGAGCCTCAAAACCGGAAAGATAGCCGACGTCGTAATTATAAATCCTGACAAAGAATGGGTTTACGAAAAAAGCAAGATAAAATCAAAGTCCAGAAACAGCCCCTTTATTGGATGGAAACTAAAGGGGGCCATAGAAGGGGTTATTATCGCAGGTAAAAAGGTAGAAGTGGAGTAAAACTGCAAAATATCACAAAAATACATGAAAAATACCCAAAATAACATAAAATAATGATGTGCAACTCAAAAAAAACACAAATTAGAAAAGAGCTCAGCCAGGGCAGGATTTTGTCCAATAAACAGTTCTGCAGCGACCACTATCTGATGAAGGTCAAGATAAAGGGGCTGCCCAAACGGGCTGTCCCGGGCCAATTTGTGAACATCAAGGTTCTGGACAAGGGAACAGACCCTCTTTTGAGGATCCCGTTGGGAATACATGCAGCGACCGCCGACACGATAAGCCTGCTGTACAAAACGGTGGGAGAGGGAACGCGGATACTGAGTTCAAAGGGACGAGGTGAAAGCGTAGACATACTGGGCCCGCTTGGGAACGGTTTTGATATCTCCGGGTCAAAGGGAAAGAAGGTCTTCGTGGTGGCGGGAGGGCATGGAACCGCGCCGATGTACTGGCTGGTAGAAAAACTGATCCACCAGGGACACAAGAGAATAGAATGTTTTCTGGGAGCATCGAGCAAGAACCACATACTTTGTAAAAAAGAGATAAAAAAACTGGGCGCGAAAGTGCATGTCGCCACAGAAGACGGGTCACTTGGATTCAAGGGTTATGTTACACAGCTTGTTGACGAACGGCTTGATAAAATATCAGCAACAGGAACGAACGGGTTGATCTTCGCGTGTGGGCCTAAGCCGATGCTCAAGGCGCTTGCGAAAGATGCCCGGGCTATTCACATGCCCGCGCAGGTATCTCTTGACGCTTATATGGCATGCGGGATAGGGGCATGCAGGGGATGCGCGGTGAAGACGAAAACGGGGTATAAACTTGTTTGTTCAGACGGCCCCGTATTTGAAGCACAGGAAATAGACTGGAGATCATAAAAAGGACTATGGATCTTAAAGTAAAAATAGGACGAACAACATACAGCAATCCTGTCTGGGTGGCATCAGGGACTTTCGGAAGCGGAAAGGAGTTCGAGGATTTTCTCGATCTAAAAAAAGTAGGTGCCATAGTAACGAAAACTATTACTCTGAATGCCCGGGAAGGCAATCCGCCGCCAAGGACGGTAGAGACGGCATCGGGAATGCTGAACTCTATAGGCCTTGAAAATAAAGGGGCAGAGGAGCTTGTGGCGAAAACGTATCCGTTCCTCAAAAGGACGGGGACTAAAATTGTTATCAGCATTTCGGGCGCGGATAAAAAAGAATTTGTCGAATGTGCGGGGAGGATATCGGAGAAAGGGTTTCCCCACGCGATAGAACTTAACCTGTCTTGTCCGAATGTGGAGCACGGCGGAACAAAACACAGGCTGGTGGCGCAGGACGCTGTTGCGACCGAGCATATCGTTAAAGCTGTCAGGAAAAAGACAAAATGCGACATCATAGCAAAGCTTACACCCAACGTCACAGACATAGCCTCGATCGCGATGGCAGCTGAAGTTGGAGGAGCAAATGCCGTCGCGCTGGTGAACACCTACATGGGAATGGCAGTAGATCCTGAAACGATGAAACCGATCCTCGGAAATATTGTTGGGGGCCTGAGCGGACCGGCAATAAAACCCATGGCGCTTAAGGCGGTAAGAGATGTGTATCTCGCGGTCAAGATACCCGTCATCGGTATCGGCGGTATCATGAAAGGAACTGATGTCGCGGAATTCATGTTATGCGGAGCGACAGCAGTTCAGACCGGTACGGTAAACCTGGTCGACCCGGCGGGGCAGGGGCGGATACTGGATGAATTTAAAATATATTTGAAAAGACAAGGGATCAAAAAAGCAAAAGATCTGATAGGTAAGCTGAAGATATAAAAAAATTGTTTATTTGATCCCCGCTGGAGTTTACCCTGTACCGAACTTGTTCTGGTGCAGGGCGGGGATGACGTCAGCCAAAACGAGAAAAACCCAAAGGAACGCAATGGAAGCTAGGGAAAGGCTCATAGTAGCGCTTGATGTGGACAGCATGGAGCAGGCGAGCAGGATAATAGATCTTCTGGAGGACGACGTAGATATTTTCAAAGTCGGCATCGCGCCGTTTACCGGATATGGGCAGGAGCTCCTGGACAAGCTGTCCTCAAAAGGGAAAAAATGTTTTCTTGACCTTAAATTCCATGATATTCCCAATACCGTGGCTAATGCCGCCAGAGAAGGAGCCAAAAAAGGCGTTTTCATGATGAATTTTCACTGTCTGGGGGGCGCGAAGATGCTTCAGGCCGCGGCCACCGGTGCCGCCGAAGGAGCCGAACAGGCGGGGAAAGAGAAACCGCTGCTGTTGGGAGTCACAATATTGACCAGTATGAACGAAGAAGAGATGCGGGAGGTGGGCATCTCGGGCGGGGTACAGGAAAAGGTTGTAGAGCTGTCCGCTATCGCCGAAAAAGCAGGCCTGGACGGTGTTGTAGCTTCCGCCAAAGAAGCAGGCGCTATAAAAAAAGCACGAGGCAAAGAGTTTGTGGTCGTTACCCCCGGAGTCCGTCCGGAGTGGGCTTTGGCCGGAGACCAGAAAAGAGTCCTCACGCCGCGAAAGGCAATAGAGCAGGGAGCGGATTACCTGGTCGTGGGCAGACCTATCTTACAGGCCGAGGACCCGGCCCTTGCCGCACGAAAAATTATAGAAGAGATGGAATAAGCATGGAGCTTTAAGGTATTATTATTTTGACGAGATCCCGGATATCCACCTACGGCGGATTCCGGGATGACAAAAGGAAGGAACTGGAAGCATGCAAGACATAGAAATAATGGATATTTTTCGAAAAAGCAGAGCGTATCAGCAGGGTCATTTTAAACTTTCCAGCGGACGGCATTCGGGGGCATATCTGCAATGCGCTCTTGTTTTGCAGGATCCGATCGTCGCCGCGCGGATGTGTTCCGTTCTGGCGCAGAAGTTTGCTCCGGATGTTCCGGATGTTATAGTGGGCCCCGCTATGGGGGGCATTATTCTGGCGTATGAGCTTGCCCGCCCCCTTAAGGCGAGAGCTGTTTTCACAGAGAGAGACGCCGAAGGGAACATGGCCCTGCGCAGAGGGTTCCAGGTAACGCCGGCGAATAAGGTTCTGATAGCCGAAGATGTTCTTACCACAGGCAAGTCCGTAAAGGAAGTGATCTCACTGCTCCAGAAAGACGGAGTAACCCCGACAGGCATCGCATGCCTGGTAGACAGAAGGTCGAGCCAAATCGATTTTAGTGGAATTAAGGTTGAAAGCCTGATAAAATTAGACGTTCCGTCTTTTGAAGAAAATGCATGCCCGTTATGCCAGGAAGGCATGCCCATCTTGAAACCGGGGTCCAGAAAAGACTAAAGGGCACACCAGGAACAAAACAAGCATAAAAACTTTCGTGGGGGAAGAAAGAGCCGCCGCGAAGGTATGACTGTATATATTATACATACGCAAAACATAAGGAGTATCTAATGGAGATGGAACTCAGCAACATAATCGCGAAACTCAAACAAGAAGGCGTCGGAGAGGCAGAAAAGGAAGCTGCCCGGATAAAAGAAAAAGCTGAAGCTGAAGCCAGAGCCATCGTGGAAGAAGCAATGAACAAAAAGAAGGAGATCGTCTCAGGCGCTCAGCAGGAAGCCAGAAATTTGCGGACCAGCGGAGAAGAGGCGGTCAGGCAGGCTTCCAGAGACGCGCTTTTAGGGCTAAGAGAGAGTGTGACCGATCTTTTTGACAGGATAATGAAAAAAGAGGTGAAAGAAGCCCTCACCACCGAAACAGTGAAGAAGATGGTCCTTAAGCTCGCGGAGAACAGCGGCAAGGACGACACATTTTCTCTCGAGGTCCTTTTAAACGAACAGGACAGAAAAGAGCTGGAAGGTGTTCTGGAAAAGGACCTCAAAAAGGAACTTGGCAGGGACGTAACGCTTAAAGCATCCCCGAACGTCGAAAAAGGGTTCCGTATCGGCGAAAAAGGGGGAAACACCTACTACGATTTTTCCGATGAAGCCATTGCGGAAGCTTTCAGGGCGTACCTTAACCCGAGAGTCGCCGGGCTCCTTATCCCCGAGGGATCAAAAAAATAATGGCGAATAAGTATTACTATCTGGTGGCGTCGCTCCCGTTCCTTAGGCTGGGAAGAAAACCGAGCATCACAAAGGAAGCTTTTTTGTATGAATGCCGCAAGTGGCTCACTCCCGACGATATGAAGTTCCTCCTGTCCGCGGATTACGCTGAAGGGATGCCGCCAAGAACAGAAAATCCCATGCTCAAGGAACTGTGGAGGATGGACTACAGGCTGAGGGAAGACCTTGCCGAGATAAGGAAAGCACAAATGAGAGGCGAGCCGCCGAGGGTGCCTGAAAGACTGCGCGCGGTGGTGGACGCGGAAGATCCGCTTAAGGCGGAGATGGAGCTGGCGAGAATAAGATGGAGTATTCTGGAAACCAGATCCAATGAAAATTTTTTTGACATTAACTGGCTGGTTCTTTATTTCTTGAAAGTGCAGATGCTGAGGAGGCTAAGCACGTTCGACAAGGAAAAAGGAGAAGCATTCTTTTACAAGCTGTGTGAGGTACACATATGAAGAAGAGATCCGGTAGTATAGTCTCGGTTAACGGGAACATGATAACCGTCAAGTTCGAAGAGGACATAATACAGAATGAGGTGGGGTACGTTTTGAACCAGGGGAGGCGGCTGAAGTCGGAGGTTATAAAGATCTCCGGAGACATCGCGTTCATGCAGGTTTTTGAATATACCAAAGGAATTAAAGTGGGAGATGAAGTTGAGTTTTCCGGCAAGATGCTTTCGGTACAGCTGGGCCCTGGCATTTTGACGCAGATCTATGACGGCTTGCAGAACCCTCTTCCGGAGATGGCGGAAGAGTTCGGATTTTTTCTGCCGGTAGGAGTTGAGCTCGGGGCGATATCGCTGGAAAAGAAATGGTCGTTTACTCCCGTGGCGAAACCGGGAGATAAAGTCGTGGCCGGCAGCGTTCTTGGAACGGTTCCGGAAGGGATCTTTAAACACAAGATCATGGTTCCCTTTTATCTGAGGGGGGAATATGAGGTTGCCGATGTCGCGGGAGAAGGGGAATACACGGTAGAAGAAAAAATAGCCTCCATCAAGGACTCAAAGGGCGAGAAAAAAGATATAACTATGATCTTTGACTGGCCCGTGAAGGTCCCGGTAGAAGCGTACAAAGAAAAACTGCAGCCTAAAGAACCCATGGTAACAAGGATAAGGATCATAGATACGCTGTTCCCCGTGGCCAAGGGAGGAACTTATTGTATTCCGGGACCTTTCGGTGCCGGGAAAACGGTGTTGCAGCAGATTACCAGCAGGCATGCCGAAGTGGACTTAGTCATTATCGCCGCATGCGGCGAAAGGGCGGGAGAAGTCGTCGAAACCCTGAGAGAGTTTCCAAAAATAAAAGATCCGCGTACCGGAAAGTCTTTGATGGAGCGCACCGTCATTATCTGTAACACCTCATCCATGCCGGTAGCGGCGCGGGAATCTTCGGTATATACCGCGGCTACGCTGGCGGAATATTACAGGCAGATGGGCCTGGACGTCCTTCTGCTCGCGGATTCTACATCCCGCTGGGCGCAGGCTATGAGAGAGATAAGCGGAAGGCTGGAAGAGATCCCCGGAGAGGAAGCCTATCCCGCGTACCTGGAGTCCAGGATAGCGAGTTTTTACGAGAGAGCCGGATTGGTCCGGCTTCATGACGGTGAAACGGGAAGTCTTACTATCGGGGGAACGGTAAGTCCGGCCGGTGGTAATTTCGAGGAACCCGTGACTCAGGGAACGCTCAAGGTAGTCGGGGCTTTTCACGGACTGTCGAGAGAGAGGGCTGACGCGAGGAAGTACCCTTCTGTCGATCCTCTTGAGAGCTGGAGCAAATATAAAAGTTTCATCAACCCTGAGGAAGTCCTGGTAGCCAAGAGGATACTCCGGGAAGGACAGGAAGTAAGCCAAATGATGAAAGTCGTCGGAGAAGAGGGGACGTCTCTTGAAGATTTCGCGATATATCTTAAAAGCGAGTTCCTGGACGGGGTGTATCTGCAGCAGAACGGGTTTGATGAGGTGGACGCGGCGACGATGGCAGACCGTCAGAAATACATGTTCGCCAAGGTCGTTAAGGTTCTGGAAAAAGGTTTTACTTTTGAGGACAAGAAAAATGCCAGAGATTTTTTCTACAACCTGCGGCATCATTTTATTGACTGGAACTACAAACCATGGGAGTCGGAGGAATTCAGAGCCCAGGAAGAAAAAATAAACGGATTACTGGAGGGGTAAAGGCATGAGAAAAGTATGCACAAGAATATTGAACATAGCCGGCAACGTCGTTTCCGTGAAAGCCGAAGGGATAGCCTACGAAGAGCTCGCGCAGATCACGACCTCCATGGGGACTTCCCTGGCACAGGTAATACGCCTTGATGGAGAGATGGTGTATCTTCAGGTTTTCGCGGGGGCAAGAGGAATATCTACCGGGGATGAAGTTCGTTTTCTCGGCCATCCCATGCAGGTAGGCTTTTCTGACAACATGCTGGGCAGGATCTTCAACGGCAGCGGGCAGCCAAGGGACAACGGGCCTTCTGTTTCCGAGAACATGATAGAAATCGCGGGCCCCGCGGTTAATCCGGCCAAACGGATCATACCTAAAAACATGGTCAGAACAAACATCCCAATGATAGATGTTTTTAATTCTCTGGTAGAATCACAGAAGCTGCCAATTTTTTCGGTGTCCGGAGAGCCTTACAACGAGGTGCTCGCGAGAATAGCGCTGCAGGCGGAAGTAGACATTATTATACTCGGAGGGATAGGCCTCAAATATGACCAGTATATGTTTTTCAGGGACACCCTCGAGAATGGGGGAGCGTTGAGCAGGGCTATATTTTTTGTGCATACAGCGGCAGACCCTGTGGTTGAAGGGCTTATGGTGCCGGACCTTTCGCTGGCGGTCGCCGAGAAGTTCGCGCTGGACGGCAAGAAAGTACTCGTGCTTCTGACGGACATGACTAACTTTGCCGATGGACTAAAAGAAATAGCGATAACCATGGAACAGGTCCCGTCTAACAGGGGGTATCCAGGGGACCTGTACAGTCAGCTCGCCGCCAGATACGAAAAGGCGGTCGACTTTGATGGTGCCGGATCGATAACGATACTCGCGGTCACGACTATGCCCGGAGATGACGTGACCCACCCGGTCCCGGATAACACGGGATACATAACCGAGGGGCAGTTCTACCTGCGCAACGGACGAATAGAACCTTTCGGTTCCCTGAGCCGCCTCAAGCAGCAGGTTAACAAGGATACCAGGGCGGATCACAGGGCGATCATGGATGGAATGATACAGCTGTACGCTCAGTACAGAGAGACCGAGGAAAAAAGATCCATGGGTTTCAGAATGAGCGACTGGGATAAAAAATTGCTGAAGTACGGTGAGATGTTCGAAGACCAGATGATGGACCTCAGCGTGAACATCCCTCTGGAAACAGCGCTTGATAACGGATGGAAGATCCTGGCTAGCTGTTTTAATCCGGAGGAAACAAATTTTCGGTCAGAACTTATAAAAGAATTCTGGCC
>CAZUYM010000008.1:0-8255 GCA_964624805.1 uncultured Planctomycetia bacterium | reverse complement strand
TGGCGAAGATAAGGCTAACAAAAAACGAACTCAAAAAGCAGAAAGACGGGTTAAAACGCTACGTCCAGTATCTGCCGACGTTGCAGCTCAAAAAACAGCAGCTTCAGACGGAAATCCTCAAGCTTCGGCATGAGGAAGAGAAACTAAAAAAAGAAAGGGCTTACTTAAAGGCGACGATCTTCAAGTGGGTGGACCTTTTTTCTGAAAGTGTGGGTTTCGAAAAAAAGATAATAAGAAGGGAAATAGAAACAGAAAACGGGAATATTGCGGGGATAGATATCCCGGTATTCAAAAGGGTAGTGTTCGAGGTAGAGGAATACGACCTTCTGATGACGCCTCTCTGGGTGGACAGGGGGGTCAAGGCCGCGGAAGAGACAATAACCCTTAACGCGCGCATGGAGATACTCAGGAGACAGGATTCTCTCCTCAGGGAGGAACTGAGGATAACTACACAGAGGGTAAATCTTTTCGAAAAAGTGATGATCCCCCAGACAAGAGAGAACATAAAAAAGATACAGATATATCTGGGCGATATGCAGACAGCCGCGGTGGTGACCGGTAAGATAGCGAAAGAAAAGATACAGAAGAAAAATAAAGCTGTGGTAACGGTATGATAGAGAGAATGAAAAAAATAACGCTGCTCATTTCCGAGAAGGAACGGGAGCTTTTCATTTCCGATCTGCGAAAGGCGGGAGTGGTGCACATTAAAAGCGTTAAAGAGCCGGAATCGCATGATATACAGTTTGTTCAGGACAAGATAGCCAAAGCGGAGCAAACGATCACTACGCTGGAATTGTACGCTACGAGAAAAGAAGCGGAGACGTGCGATTACGACGACGTTAAGATGCTTGAGGTGGAGCAGGAGATCAGAGAGAATTCTGCGGAGAGAGAAAATCTGATAACGGAACTCAGAGAACTGAAGGCGCAGAAAAAATGGTATGAAGAATGGGGCGAGTTTGATCCCGCGGATCTCACATCCCTGAGGGAGAGCGGGTTAGATCTTAAGCTTTACCGCGCGGAGAAAAACATACTGAAGAAAATTCCAGAGGACATGGAATACAAGATCCTCCGCAGAGACAGGGGAAATATATATCTGGCGGTGCTTGGAGACGTAGAGGCCGGAAGCCTGCCGATGGAAGAGGTCCTGGCGCCTGATATCACGCCGGGGAAGGTAGCGGACCTGATCGAGACCAAGGGGAAAAGGATAGAGAGCATAGAGGACGGATTCAGGGAAAAGGCCTGCGGTCTGGATGGGATGCGTCATTGCCTGAGGAAGCTCGAAAAAAGTCTGGAGTTTCTGAATGTTAAATATGGGATGCAACAGGAAAAAAAATTCGCGTATATGCAGGGGTTCTGTCCCGAAAAAAAGATAACAAAGATCAAAGAGCTTGCGGGTGAAAAAGGAGCGGGCTATTTTTTAGAAGATCCCGCGGAAGATGACGACCCGCCCACACTGATCACAAATCCGGCCTGGATACGCATTGTCGATCCGGTTTTCAATTTCATGAACACGATACCGGGGTATAAAGAATTTGATATAAGCATGGTGTTCCTGGTATTTTTCAGCCTTTTCTTTGCCATGATCGTAGGGGACGCGGGGTACGGGTCTATTTTTCTCATCGTCACGTTCGGTGCCCGGATGAAATTTAAAAAAGCTCCACGAGAACCGTTTTTCCTGATGTACCTGTTGAGCATAGCGACTATCGTCTGGGGCGCGCTTTCCGGAACATGGTTCGGGGTGGAAGCGATAGGACAGCTACCCGGTTTCAGGAATGTTGTTATTCGGAATATCGACAGTTTCGGAAAAGAGTCGCAGGGGTTTGTTATATATCTTTGTTTCATCATAGGAGCGGTTCACCTGACAATAGCGCGAACGATAAGGGCAGTCCGGTTTATTAATAACGTTAAAGCGATAGCTGAGGTGGGATGGATGTTTATAATCTGGGGAATGTTCTTTGCTGCCGGAAAGCTTGTGCTGGGGAGGCCTTTTCCGACAGCAGGCCTCGGGCTCTTGTTTGGGGGGATGGTCCTGGTGCTTATTTTTTCGAATCCCCAGAAAAATATGCTTAAAGGGATGGCCCAGACAATGACGCAGCTGCCGCTGAGCGTAATAGGGTCTTTTTCAGATGTAGTTTCATACCTGAGGCTCTTCGCTGTCGGATATGCCACAGTAGTCCTGGCGAGCACTTTTAACAATATGGCCTTTGCGGACGGCCCGAAGGGGATACTCGGGACACTGATCGCCGCGATGATACTTTTTGTGGGGCACGGACTCAATATACTGCTCAGCATGATGGCAGTGGTAGTGCATGGCATCAGGCTGAATATGCTTGAATTCTCCGGACACCTGGGTATGCAGTGGGCCGGGGATAAATATAATCCATTTAGGGAATAAGTGAGGCTATAACTTCTGGAGCGAGAGTGAACAGAAGTTATAAAGCCGAACTTACCCCGCCCTTTTGGGCGGAAGGAAAAAGAAACATACCAAAAGGGCGGGGTTTAATTCGTTTGAACAACTTACACGCCTTGTCAGTCGTGTAAGTTGTAAACTCATTAAAGGAGGTAAGTGAGGCTATAACTTCTGGAGCGAGAGTGAACAGAAGTTATAAAGCCGAACTTACCCCGCCCTTTTGGGCGGAAGGAAAAAGAAACATACCAAAAGGGCGGGGTTTAATTCGTTTGAACAACTTACACGCCTTGTCAGTCGTGTAAGTTGTAAACTCATTAAAGGAGGTAGACATGGTAAGTGGTTTAGGAGATATGGGGCTGTCGCTCGCTTTTGCCGCGGTAGGCTCCGCGCTTGGTACGGGAGTGGCGGGGATGGCGGCGATAGGCGCCTGGAAGAGAGCATTCATAAACAATAAAGCGGCTCCTTTTATTCTGATAGCTTTCGTAGGCGCGCCTTTGTCGCAGACCATCTACGGCATGATATTGAGGAATGCCATACAGGGGGCCAAGCTTGATCCGGCATCGTATCCTTACCAGATGATATTCGGTATGGCCGCCGGACTGGCAATGGGTGCTTCGGCATGGATGCAGGGTAAGGCAGGCGCGAGCGCCGCGGATGCCCTGGCGGAGACCGGAAAGGGATTCGGTAACTACATCATGGTGCTGGGAGTAGTAGAGACCGTGGCCCTTTTTGTTATGGTGTTCGCGATGACCGCGTTACCAAAATAAAGTTCTCAGATTACAGATTGCAGATTACAGATTACAGATTACAGATGGGGACTATCTGAAATCCGACATCTGTAAACCAACGTATGGTGTCAGATTAGATGAAAACAGGGACGTTATACATAGTAAGTACGCCTATCGGCAATCTTGACGACATGACTCATCGTGGAATCAATGTGCTGAAAAGTGTGGATCTTGTGGCCGCGGAGGACACCCGACGAACGCAAAAACTTTTTCAAGCCTATGGAATTGAGAACAGCCTGACCAGTTTCCATTCATATAACCTGAAACTGAAGACGCCGAAGCTTATCAAGAAATTGCAGGAAGGCATGGACATCGCGCTGGTATCGGACTCCGGGACGCCCGGCATCTCCGACCCGGGAAGCGTGCTGATATCCGAATGCGTCAAGGGGGGCATTACGGTCACGGCGATACCTGGAGCGGCGGCTTTTCTGACGGCACTGGTGGTGTCGGGGAAGCCGACCCATAAATTTGTTTTTGAGGGTTTTTTGTCCAACAAGAAGGCGAAGAGGCGTAAGCAGATCGGCCTTTTGAAGGACGAAGAAAGAACGGTCATTGTTTACGAGTCTCCCCACCGGATAGAGAAGTTCCTGCAGGATTTTCTGGAGGTGGCAGGAGACAGGGAGCTGGTTCTGGCCAGAGAGCTTACCAAAAAATTCGAAGATGTAAAACGAGGAACAGCAAGCGAGTTGATAGAGCATTTCTCTCGGAATAAGCCGCGCGGGGAATTTGTTATAATCTTCTGAGAATCGGTGGATTTGGAGAATAAAAAGACAGTGTATTGACTTTTAGGCCCAAGTTGCCTACAATGATAAGTTTACTATATACATTAAGTTAGCGTATAAACGTTTAGGAGGCGTAATGCTGGAGCAGACACTAGTACTCATAAAACCCGATGGCCTTAAAAAGTCCCTGACGGGGAACATTCTTACAAGGTTATCAGAGACGAAACTGGATATTGTAGGCGCGAGGATCGTCAAGGTGTGGAGAGAGCTTGCCGAAGAGCACTATAGAGAATTGAAAGGCGAGCCCTTTTTTGAGGAGCTCATCAAATATATCATGGGAGAGTATCACAAAAAGAAAGTAATGGCCCTGGTGTATTGGGGAGAGGGCGCGATAGGCAAAGTGCGCGATATTTGCGGGGAAACGAACCCCGAAAAGGCGGATTCCGTTTCTATCAGAGGAGCGTATGGAAGGATAACAACCGCGGGTGTTTATGAGAACGCGATACATGCTTCAGCGAACCTCGAAGACGCGGAAAGAGAGATAAAACTCTGGTTTAAGCCGGATGAGATAATAATCGACATATATCCCGTTTCGGAGGTCGAATCACATCAAAAAACGAGGGAGTGGGCGTGATCAAAAGAAAAAAAATACGCAAAAGGGCGGCGGCCGACATCAAATCCATGACCGGGTTCGGCCGGGGGGAAGAGCAGTCTCCCTATGGGAAGATCACAGTAGAGATAAAAACACTGAACCATAAGAACCTGAGTGTGACATGCAACCCGTTCAACGGGTTTTTCCTGCTTGAGGAAAAAGTAAAAAGGATATTCCAGGGCAAACTGTTCCGGGGAAAAGTGTTTGTGCGGGTCATGCGCGCGGGCACTCCGGGCTCCAGGGACCTGCACAAGGTAGAGGTTCGGGAGAACGTCGCCCGGGAGTATCTGAGTAAGATCAACAAGACAAGAAAAGCCCTTGGAGTCGGAGGAGAAGTACAGATAACGGACCTTCTGGCGCTTCCGGGAGTTGTTGAGGTAGCTCAGGACCGGAAGGAAGACGTACTTTGGGCGCCCATCAGGAAAGCCGCGCAAAAAGCACTGGTCAACCTTCTGGACTACAGGGCCAGCGAGGGTTCGCGTCTCGCGAAAGATTTCAGTAAACGCCTGGACTACATAAAAAAAGAAATAAAGGGAGTTAAAAAGTTTGATAAACAAAGTATTACTGAATACAGAAAAAAACTTAACAGATCCATTCGCGACCTTGCCGGCAACGTTGAGCTGGACAAGGGGCGGATAGAGACCGAGGTTGCTCTTTTCGCGAAGAATTGCGACATAGCCGAAGAAATAACGCGTCTTGAGGGGCACCTGACAGCATATAAGGACACAATGCGCAAGGTGAAGACAGACGCGGGCAAGAAGCTGGATTTTATCGCGCAGGAGATGCAGAGAGAGGTCAATACTATCGGCGCGAAAGCGAACGACTTCCGGATATCGAAAGCCGTGATAAACATGAAAAGCGAAATAGAAAAAATAAGGGAACAAGTAAAGAATGTGGAATAGCTTGCACCCCACGCAGTGAGAATATGGCCAAAAAAAGAGAATCATTAATAGTGGTAGTCTCGGCCCCCTCAGGTAGCGGCAAGACGACCATAATCGCGCGGGTAACGGAAGAAGTGCCGGACATAAGGCGTTCGATCTCCTTCACTACCAGGGATCCCCGAGAGGGAGAGCGCCCGGGAGACGACTATGTTTTTGTTTCGCAGGAAGAGTTCGCGCGTTGCAGGGAGAGCGGGGAGTTTTTGGAGTGGGAAGAGAACTTTGGGGAGTTCTACGGCACTTCCAGGAAACAGGTCTCCGAAGCGATAGAGGATGGAGCGGATATTGTCCTCAGCATTGATGTAAAAGGAGCCAAGAGGGTAAAACAGGAATTTCCGGAAAGCGTCAGCGTGTTTATAATGCCACCTTCGATGGATGAGTTGGAAGAAAGGCTCCGGAACAGGAATACAGACCGGGAAAAACAGGTATCACTCAGGCTTAAAGAATCGAAGAAGGAAATAGCGGCGTCTGACGAGTACGACTACCTTATAGTTAACAAAGACCTGGCCCAGGCGGTTCAGGAGCTTAGGTCGGTAATAGAGACAGAAAGAAAAAACAGGCGAGAGACCAACAAAAAGGAAAAGGTATAATGGAGAGAGTATCACGGGACGAGTTGCTGGAAAAAGTAGGCAGTCTGTATAAGCTGTGCAATCTTGCCGCGCTCAGAGCAATGGAACTGAACGGCGGAATGAAGAAACTGATCGAGTGCGACCCGAAGGAAAAAGTTACCAGTATAGCTATACAGGAAATAGCCCAGGACAAAGTAAAACTTAGGATCTTGAAAGCATAAAATGAGCAAAAATATTCTACTGGGAGTTACCGGCAGTATTGCGGCGTATAAGGCGTGTGAGATCATCAGCCTTCTTAAGAAAAAAGGGCATAAGGTGAAGTGCGTTATGTCTACCGATGCCAAATGGTTTGTGACGCCGCTGTCGCTTGAAGTGCTTACCGGAAATACCGTGGCCTGTGATATGTTCGCGCGACCCGAGAAGCGAACTACGGAACATGTATCGTTGTCGGATGAAGCGGATGTGATCCTGGTCGCCCCCGCGACAGCGGATATCCTGGGAAAGGTCGCTTCCGGAATTTGCGACGACATGCTGGCATGTGTTATCTGCGCGTCAGAACGGCCGGTGATATTCGCGCCCGCGATGAACGACAAAATGTATAAAAACCCTATCGTGCAGGACAAAATAGCATATCTCAAAGAAAAGGGATACCATTTTATAGAGCCGGTAGTCGGCCATCTTGCCTGCGGCACCGAAGGCATGGGGCATCTGGCACCGGTGGAAACGATAGTAGAGGAGACTCTGAAGGTATTAAATGGGCGGATCTAACATTGTTCCCGGCGGACTTTTCGAAAGAATCGATACGGTCCGCGCAAGGGGCAGTGAGGTCCGCTGTTTTTTTAGAAGGCCACACGGGAACGGAATATGAAAACAGAGTCGTCGGCAAAAAAAATATTAATAAGCGCGGGCCCTACCATTGAAGCGCTGGACCCGGTTAGATATCTCTCGAACCGGTCCACGGGTACGATGGGATATGAGATCGCCTCTGAAAGCGCCGAACGCGGTTTTGAAGTCGTTCTTGTGAGCGGGCCCGTCCAGATCGAGCCGCCCGGGGGGGTGAGGGTACGGAACGTGGTTTCTGCCAGAGATATGCAGGAAGCGATAGAAGAAGAGGTTCGCTCATGCGACTGCATCATTATGGCAGCCGCTGTATGTGATTTTCGTCCCGAAACGCAAAAGGGCAGCAAGATCAAAAAAAAAGATATTCTGGAACTTAAACTGGTTAAAAATCCCGATATCCTCGCGGCGATAGAAACCCGGGAAGATCTGATAAAAGTGGGTTTCGCGCTCGAATCAGATGACCCGATACAAAATGCAGGCAAGAAACTTAGGGAAAAGCATCTTGATATGGTCGTTTTGAACACCATAAGTGGCAGCTCAAACCCATTTGGCCCGGACGCCTCGGCAAGTGAAGGGGGAAGGGACTACTTTTTTGTAGATAAGTCCGGGAACGTGGAAGAGAAAAAGGGATTTACTAAACAGCAGATCGCGAAGGCGATAATAGATAAGATAGAAGGGATATGGGAAGAAAAGGGTTCACAATAAGCGAATTACTGGTGGTATTTACCATAGTAATTGTCTTAGGCTGCCTTATGGCGCCTTTTGTGCAATACAGCCGTCACAGGATGGAAAAGATAACATGCACAAATAATCTGCGGGAACTGGGGTTGGGGCTGTATATTTACGCGAGGGAGCATGCCGGGGAGTTCCCGCCCAGCATACAGACGCTTTATGAAGAGGATTATCTGGCTGACCGGGGCTGTATGGACTGTCCCGGGACTAAAATAGTCGGGACTCCCGAGGCAACAGACTACATATATACGGCAGGATTGTCTGTCCGGGGTCCCTCACTTGAAATTCTGGTCAAGGACAAGGAAAAAAACCACCTCAAGACCGGAAGGAACGTATTGCTAGTGAACGGTACGGTGGCCTGGCGTGCTGAATAAAATAACCGGATAAAGCTATTTGACATTTCTGGCCTAATATGATAATTTAGCAGTTCGCCATAAGGTATAATAGCGACAATAGTTAGGCAGTTTTTGGCGCGGTGGCCGAGCAGCTAGGCAGCGGTCTGCAAAACCGTGTACACCGGTGCGAATCCGGTCCGCGCCTCCACTTCTGAAATTTGGGCCTCCGGGCGTCCTTCTAAAGAGGGCGGACCCCTTCGGCCCCTTCG
>CAZUYM010000007.1:0-21627 GCA_964624805.1 uncultured Planctomycetia bacterium | reverse complement strand
GCAGAGCAAATTTTACGCGGAGGGGTGGCAGAGCGGTCGAATGCGGTGGCCTCGAAAGCCATTGTCCGATTTATCGGACCGGGGGTTCGAATCCTCTCCCCTCCGCCAGAAAATGCGCAAAAGGGGTAAGAATAAATTCTTACCCCTTTTTTTTGCATTTTCTTTAATCAATCGAACACTTCGTTAGTAGCTGCCCTCGATTGCTTTGTCATTTCTTCGAAATGACTGGCGTTGGGTCGCGGGATCCTGCGCCCCTCACTCCGTTCGGGGCTTGTTTTCCTCTCCCCTCCGCCATTAAATTAAAAAGGCCCAGCCGATTATGCTGGGCCTTTTTGTTAATTCGGTGTTCCATAGGGGGAAACAAGCTGTTTCCCCCTCTAGGCGCTCGCTTCGCTCGCTGTCACCCCCTTCACATAGGTTTTATTTATTATGCTATTTGTGCTATCAAAGAAGAAGGGGGAGGTATCTCCCCCTTCTTCTTTGGAATAATAACCCCCTCAATTTGTATCGCCTTCGGCGATCTGCATATACTTCCTGCTAAAGGAGCGAAATGAGAAGGGGCATCCTCTCCCCTCCGCCATTAAATTAAAAAGGCCCAGCCGATTATGCTGGGCCTTTTTGTTAATTCGGTGTTCCATAGGGGGAAACAAGCTGTTTCCCCCTCTAGGCGCTCGCTTCGCTCGCTGTCACCCCCTTCACATAGGTTTTATTTATTATGCTATTTGTGCTATCAAAGAAGAAGGGGGAGGTATCTCCCCCTTCTTCTTTGGAATAATAACCCCCTCAATTTGTATCGCCTTCGGCGATCTGCATATACTTCCTGCTAAAGGAGCGAAATGAGAAGGGGCATCCTCTCCCCTCCGCCATTAAATTAAAAAGGCCCAGCATAACCGGCTGGGCCTTTTTGTTAATTCGGTGTTCCTCGCCCACCCCTAGATCTCCGGATGTTTTGTTCGAATAAATTCCAGGTTAGCGGCTGCCTTCCGGTCGGTGGGATCCGCTTCAACTGCTTTTTCAAAATATTCTTTGGCTTTCAGAACCTGGCCCTTACGGTAATACGCAAAACCCAGATTATTGAATGTTTCCGGATTCGAAGGGTCAAGGCGAAGCGCTTCCAGAAAAAGTTCGATCGCCCCGTCAAGATCGCCGCCGCCCCCTTTTGCTATGCCCTGTCGGTTGAGCTCTAAAACTGTTGCTGTCCTCTCGCCCTGTTCCGCCTCCACGTCGATAACCTCTTCCCCTTTATGTTCCACGTACGGTCGCAGCACTTTCAACAGTTCGGGGTTTATCGCATATCCCAACGCTAGCGCGCTCTCGCAGTTCTGCACGGCTTTCGGATAGTCTTTCTTGTGATAATATGCTACCGCAAGATTGTCGTAAGAGGCCGCGTTCTCGGGCCACAACTCAAGGGTCTTTTCGGAAATATCTATCGCTTTATCATACTTCCCGAGAGAAATATAGGCTATCCCGAGATTGTTATACGCCCCTATCCTGTCGGGATGCAGTTCAATGGCTTTTTTAAAAAGTGGTACGGCTTTGGCCGGCTCTCCCATCAGCCCGTATACGCTTCCCAGGTTACTGTAATGAAAGGTGTCATCAGGTCTTAGTTCTACCGCTTTCTGGAACATGGATAATGCTTTATCATAACTTCCCTTGTCCCTGTATATGGTTCCAAGGTTATTGTACGCTATGAACGCCTCCGGATTATTCTTCAGGACATCCTTCCAAAGGGTCTCTTCATTAACATAATTCCTGGTCACGGCATAGCTTTTGCTGGAAAGTGCCGCTACTATCATAAGAAAAAAGACCCATTTGACCGTATCATACTTTCCTTTATTCTGTCGCGTCACCCTCTTTCTCAACATATCAGAAATAAAACAACCTCCCGCAGAGAGCATCAAAAGTAACGGTGTAACGGAAAAATAACTGAAGTGATCTGCCACAAATGAGAACTTCATCGGAAAAACATTCACGAACCCCAGCGCTGGGAAAAGCGAGATAACGTAAAAGATGCTCAGCGCCAGCGCCGGTCGCCCTATCCTGCCTCGATAGCGGACGAGTATCAGGAATACGCACAGTACCGCGGCGGGGAACAACCATTGCCACCACTGAAAAATATTTACCTCCCATCGGGGATAAATAAACACAAATTTCAGCGGCACAAGAAGTTTATACACATAAAAACACAGTATTCTCCCGGCCAGAGCCACTCTTTCTATGGCAAGAAGCCCCCAGGAGCCCCCCTGCGCCCCCACCCGGTAAAGTTCCAGATATATCGTATTGACGGCTCCCGCGAGCCCTATCGCGGCAAAGGGGATGCTCTCCCGGATGACCACCCATCCCACTCTTTTGTTTTTCCACCATTCATACAGGATCGGAACACTCACAAAACACACGGCAACGGATTTACTTAAAAGCGCGCAGATAAAAAATATTACCGCCAGATAGAACTGTGACACTTTCCTTGTCACTGTATATTTAAGATAAGTCACGGCGGTAAGCAGAAAAAAGAAAAATCCAAGCAAATTTTTTCTTTCCGAGATCCACGCTACCGTCTCGACCTGTATCGGGTGGATCGCAAAAAGAATGGCTACCGGAAATGCCACCCGTGGATATATCCTCCGGATCAAACTAAAAAGTAAAAGCGCGTTAAATATGTGCAAAATGAGATTAACCAGGTGATACCCGAACGGGCTGTTACCCCAGAGTTTGTTCTCAGCCCAAAAGCTCGTGAAAACAAGGGGGTAATACTGCGGGGTTTTATAACTAAACCAGATGTCCTTTAAACCGTCCGCCCTTTGAACCCACGGGTTCTTATGTACATACTGGTCATCGTCCCAGATAAACCCGTTGGTGAGGGACGGTATGTACACTATGGCGCAAACAAATATTATCAGGCATATCTGTACGGACCTTCTCTGCAGGATGTTTATCAGCATGTGCCTCTGTTCCCGGTTTTATGGACCGACCTAATCGAGGAGTTGGTTGAGGGTTTCCAGCAGCTTATCGGCGCCTTCTGTCTTGTTTATGAAAGCGTCGGCTTCCCGGGCAAAGACAGAGTGCCTGTAGCTTGTATAACCGGTGTATATGATGACTTTGGACGCCGGGGAAACTGACCGTACCGTATCGAAAATGCTAACCCCTCCCTTTTCCGGCATTATCAGGTCAAGGATAATAGCGTCGACATCCTGATTTTCTTTCAGATACGCTATGAGAGCGTATCCATCATGGACAAGATCTACCATGTAACCCTCGCCCTGGAGTATCGTGTGCAGGATCTCACATAATACCCGGTTGTCTTCCGCTATCACTATTTTCCTTTTTTTATCATCCACTCAAGATCTCCTTTTAACGGGCAGAAAAATACGAAAGACCGTTCCCTTGCCCAATTCACTGTCGAATTCTATCCGTCCGTCCTGGTTTTCTATCATCATCTTTGCTATAGGAAGGCCCAAGCCCGTCCCCTTGGGTTTGCTGCTGTAGAGCGGTTCGAAAATAAGCGCTCTCTGGTCCGGAGGTATCCCCGGACCGGAATCTTCTACCTCTATACACACCTGGCCGTCCGCTTCAGAGAGACGGAACGTTATTTTCCCGTTGCCGTTCATTGCCATAATAGCATTATTCGCGATATTCATCAACGCATGCATCAGCTGGTTACTGTCGAGTGGGATTTCGGGAATATCCGGGAATTCCTTGCGGACCTCTACCAGGCCAGGGATATTAACGGCTGAAATGGCGTTCTCCACTACTTCTGCCACGGACACCGTCTCAAGACTGGGTGACTTTGTCTTCGCGAATCCCATAATATCCTCTATTATGGAGTCGATTATATTGATCTCTTTTTTGATTATTTCCAGGTACCTGCCGATCTTTTCATCTTCAGAATCCTTGAACCTGTTTTCAAGAAAATATGCCGCGTTCTTCAGGACTGCGAGCGGATTACGCAATTCGTGGGTCACGCTGCCTGCCAGTTTCCCCAGAAAAGCGAGCCGCTCACTCCTGTGAAGCTTCTGACTTATATCTAAAAGTTCGTCTGTACGCTCTCTTACCTTGTCCTCAAGGTGGTCCCTCGCGTCCTTAAGCTGAGCACTCATCTCGTTAAGATCCTCTATCATGAAGAACATGGATTTCTGGGTTTTCCTGAGCTTGTCGATCTGTTCTTCCTGCTCTTTTCTCGCGCTGACAAGTTCGAACTCTTTTTTTTCTATATACCCCATCGTGGCGCTTTTAAGATACTTATTTTCCGCGACCTGTTTTTTGAGAGACCTGGCTACTATTTCCAGCTGCGCCGATTTGCTTTCTATCAGGTTCAGAGACTCTATAAGACCTGCCTCCCGGTTCGCCTTCATCTTAGCGAAAAGACCGGTACTGTATGACATAAGGAAGAAAATGCCGCCCATAACTATGATATTAGTGCTTATTATGTACCTCGGGTCGTTATGCGCGGGAACCTCAAGACATGGTATGTGTACATGCGGGAGGATGCCCTTATACTCGAGAAAGACCAGCGTAAAATAACAGGCCATGATATACGCTGTAACAATAGCGCCCCTCAACCTGCGCATAAGAACATTAGCGTATACCAGGTCAAATAAATACACAAAAAAAGCTATCCATGCCGTGCCTCCCAGGTAGTGCATCAATGCCGTTGAAAAAAGCACTCCTACAAAATAATAGCTCATGTGAAGGTTTTCAAGCGCCCTTCGCGTTCTACAGAAGTTTTTCCTACACAAAAAGCAGTAAGGAACGATCAGGAGCAGCCACGCATAAAAAAGATAAAATACCTGGACGGGCAGATCTACGGCAACTACATTTTTTATCAGGTACGCGCATATCAACCCTACGAGAACACTGAATATCCGGATCTCGAAAGAAGTGAAGATCAACTTCCTCTCGGATGCCGTGCCCTGTAAGGATATGCTATTCGTCTGTGCCATTTTTTCGAGGTTCCTGTTTCGCTTTTAAAAGTTTTACCTGTTGCCTCAACTGCTCGAGCTCCCGGCGCAAGTCCATGATCCGCGTCTCTCTTTCGGTTGAAGCCCTCCAGAAATCTTCAAGTTCCATCTTTCGAAGCTGCTGCTCACGCTGCCCTTTGACCAGAGCGGATATATCTTTGACGACCGTCATGAAATGTTTATCTTCCGAGATCTCCACAACGCTGAACGTCATCATCACTTCACGGTATGTCCCGTTCTTGCACACAAGCATGGTCTCCAGATGCGCCGCTCCGCCGAACAGCAGGTCTTCCTTGATGCCGCTCAGATCCTTTCTCCTCGCGGGATGAAGAATGTTCTCAAAAGGCTGTGATATAAGCTCTTCCCACGCGTAACCGGTGATAACTTCAGTGACCGGGTTGACCTCTTCAACGCTCATATCCTCCAGCCTGGAAATTATGACCATGTCGCCCGAATCCTTGAAAAGCCTCTTATACTTCTGTTGGGATTCTTTCATCCTTTCGTAAGCATGTTTTTCTTCGGTAATATCCTCCACCAAAGCCTCCACCACTTCCTCCCGAGTATAAAGATCCGTTACAATGTATGAATTGTGCAAAACAACCTTATTTGTCCCCTTCAACGTTTTAAAGCGGTATTCATAATCCTTAAACTCTTTCCTGACCTTAAACTGTTCTCTTATGTTCTCCTCGCCGTCTGTGTATACGAAGAGCTCTCCCAGAGAATGTCCCACTATCTCCCGTGGATGCATATCCAGTTCCATTATTTTAGCGAATCCCTTATTGGCATCCAGGATAACACCGTCCCTGATGCGACATTTAAAATAGCCAACGTTCAAATGGTCTATTAAACGCCTAAAGGTTCTCTGATCCTGTTTTTTTATGAAATTTCTCCCGAGAAGCCACAATACTATGGCCAGGAGAATAAGGTTGAAAATGGTCAGGTACATCATAGGCTCTAGCTCCGGTTGATGAGCTACCCCTCTGTATTAATTATCAGCTATATTATACATCACATGAATATTGAAGGCAACATTATCGGACAACAGGCGGTCAAACCATCCTTCCCCCTCCCCGCCTTCTGCCGTATATCCGACAAAAATAAGCAGTTTTTTTTTATGCCATTAAAACTATTTTGTATTTTAACAATTCCCTCTGTTTTTTTTGTAAAATATTTGTCCCTAAAAAGTTGCCTTCGGGATATGCCATGATATACTTGAAGTGTAGACGAAATAATAAAAGTTCTTTGGAAACTTGGGTCTTTTCTAGCTTTTCTCACCCCCTTAAAAATAAAAAACAAGGTTAAAGAAAAGCTAACTAAAAAGCGATCTTTAGAAAGATCGCTTTTTTTATTTGTACCTGGCACGGCCATCCTTCGGCCGAGATCATTGTCCTTGCGCGACAGTGATGTTTTCTCCGGCCATGATATTCCGGAGTTTGCCGATCTCTGCGGCAACCTTACCTACCAGAATTACCGGAGATGCCGGTGCAGGTTCATCGTTAACGCTCGCGGGAGTCCTGCCGAAAAAAACACACAGGCAGTTCCCCTCCGGCCAGAACGCAACGTCTCCCGACTTTACTGTCAGCGTTCCCGGTTCTACCGTTGCTTCTACCCGAGGGATCTGAAAATAGATCTCCTCACCCCACGTATTTACAGTCGCGGTGACCGGCAATCCTTCGATTATAGAAGAAGCCGTTTTGCCCGCATTGAATTCTGCTTCTACACTGATCCTGTCTGTCTTAAAAATAACTCTTCTCATTTTCTCTCTTCCGTTCACCGTGGATCATCGAGATTTTTAGCTGTGACGTGTACACGCGCCGGTTTTACATGACCCGCCCCCGCGTGTGTATGCAATGTTTCCCCTACAAGACCCAGGAATTTCTCGTGATGTTTCCCGCTAAGGCTTAGGTGATGATACACGTGCAGCTTAGCCCAATCTTCTACAAACACCCACGCGACCGCGTAGCCCCAGACTCCCAGTATATATTTGAAGGGTATGGCTGTCACGAACCATCCAAAACCAACTATGCATGCCGCGATGGTCTGCGTAAACAATAGCGCTCCCAGAAGTATCGGCGCGGGATGGGGTTTGGCCCAGAAAGGATTCTTGCTCCGGGCCACCAGCAGCGTTAGCTGCCCCGCTACACAAAGTTTGAGAAATATTATAGACTGCACCTGCGCGGCCGAGATTCCGAAGACTTCCTTGATAATATACAAAAGGCCGAAAGTCTCAACAAGGCCGATCGTTCCAAGGACGGTGGAGGTGGTCAGTACCCTCCGCATATCCCATCTCACGGGAGAGGGATCAAGCCAGGTGTTGTCTTTTGCTATCGTCATTATCGGAAGATCGTTCAAAAGCGCCAGGAGTATTATCATGACCGCGGTGATCGGATAGAAGTTGAACGCGATCATCGCCAGTACCATAAAAAGCATGATCCGGATGGTCTCAGTTATGCGATAGATCGCATAACTGTTCATGCGTTCGAATATTTTACGCGCCTCTTCTACTGCCTGCACTATAACCGAAAGGCCGGGGGCTGTCAGGACAAGATCCGCCGCCGCGCGGGCCGCGTCGGTAGCGCCGCTCACAGCTATCCCTATATCGGCCTGCTTTAGAGCGGGGGCGTCATTAACTCCGTCCCCCGTCATCCCGGTAATGTGCCCCTTGCTCTGCATGGCCTTGACTATAGCAAATTTATGTTCCGGGAATACCTGCGCGAACCCGTCCGCGGCAACGATCTTCCCGGCAAGGTCCACCTCCTGGCCGTTTCCTGATGTCTTTTCTCCAAAAAATTCATCTGCCGGCCTTATGTCGCTGCCAAGCCCGAGCTGGCCCGCTATCTCTTTAGCGATCGCCACATTGTCTCCGGTGACCATCTTTACCTCTATGCCGTACTGGACAGCCCTGGCTATTGTTTCAGCGGAATCTTCCCGCGGCGGATCAAAAAGAGGAAGTATTCCCAGGAATTTCCAGATTTTTCCGTCTTCGCTTCTCGCTACTCCCAGTGTGCGGAACCCTTTCCCGGCCAGCTCGTTCACTTTTGAATCAACTTTTTCTTTGAGTTCATCGCCGGGAGCGCAAAGAGACAGCACAACTTGAGACGCGCCTTTTGTGACCTGAAATACTTTTCCATCCGGCGCCTTGACCTGCCCTTCAGTCCTCTTGCTTACCGGATCGAACGGGACAAATTTTTCCTGCTCGTATTCTTTAAATTTCGAATCAGCGGGAAGCGCATCCAGCACCGCCATGTCGATGGGGTCCTTGTCTTCAGCCTTTGAAGCCAGCGCCCCTGCCAGGATAATATCGACTGCCCCCTCCCCTTCGAAACCTATCGGCTCTCCAAGCTTAAGTTTGTTCTGGGTTAATGTCCCGGTCTTATCCGAACACAAAATATCCATTCCCGCCATTTCCTCTATCGCTTCCAGCCTGGAAACAATAGCTTTCATCCGGGATAGAACAACAGCGCCCACCGCCATGGTGATAGAAAGAACTGCCGGCATAGCCACAGGGATCGACGCTACCGTAAGAATAAGAGCGAACTGGACTATTGTGAGAAAATCCGCCCCTCTCAAAAGCTGGACCGCTACCAGTATTACCACCAAACTTACGCTCAGTCCTATAAGATAGTCTCCGATGTTCAGAACAGCTTTCTGAAAATGTGAGACGTTCGTGGCCGAAGATACAAGTTTCGCGGTCTTGCCAAAAAAAGTGTTCAGGCCCGTCACGACCACTATCGCTACCATCTCTCCCTGCTTCACGATCGACCCCGAATACAAGATATCATTCGTTTTTTTGTTCACCGGAAGAGATTCTCCCGTCATCGCGGACTGGTCTACTGTCAAATAATCCCCCTCTAACAGCTTAACGTCAGCCGGGATTATGTCTCCAAGCCTTAAGCGCACGATATCCCCGGGAACCAGGGTATTCGCTTCCTGTTCCACCCAGGCGCCGTCCCTTCTCACCCTTGATCTATGGGCCAGCTGACTCTTGAGCGCTTCTACGGCGTTCGCGGCCTGATATTCCTGCCAGAAACCGACCACCGCGTTAAATATAAGCAGCACAGAGATTATAATAAAATCTTCCCAGTGCTTCACGACCGCCGAAAGAACCGCGGCTATTTCAATCATCCACGGAATGGGGCCCCAGAAGTAAGATAAGAATTTCATCAGAGGGTTTATCTTTTTCTCCGGCAAAGAGTTCGGCCCATACTGCTCCAACCGTTTTCCCGCTTCAGCTCCGGACAATCCTTCCGTGCTGGTTTCAAGCACTCGGAACAATTCCTCGGGGGGCATCTCTTTTATCCGCTCGATATCAAGTTCTTCTCCCGGAGTCTGGCCGACATTTGTCGTCTTATTCATTTTCCCTCCCCTCCTTGTGTCTGATCTTCCCTGAACTGCTCCCACAAACGGTCAAACCTGTGGCTATATACCATTTCATACAGCTGCTCTTTATCCGGGAAAAGTTGTTTGCACATTTCTCTGAGCTTGGATTTTTCTATTTCGATATCCACCCTGGCATAATCGGTATGCAGTATAAGGGTGACGATACGTTCCGCCTCCCTGCTTAAAAGCTGAACTTTTTCATCCTCTTCAGCGTATTCTATCTCGCCGCAGAGATCCTGAAAAAACGCCAGGTTGATCTCTTTCGTCCTACCCGTATTAACAGCTATCCACTCAAACCTCAACGCGTCCGACATCTTAAATCGATTGTTGAATATAGCGTACATCGGGAACTCCGGATCTCGTTCAGCTTCGTTTTCACAAAAATCCCGCAGCCTTTTAAGATCCAGTCCCTTATACCTCCTGTTCCTGCCGTCTATACCACCCATTCTCATATACCTGATGCTTCCGTCTGATGCCCTTCCCAAAAACGGATCATCACAATGCACGAGCTGCGCTTTACTGCAGATATCCCTGACGTGTCTTTCCTCCCAGGATCCTCCCGAATCCCAAACGAACAGATATTCCTCCCTCTTTAATGATCGGAAGAACTTAAGCATATTTTTCTGGTTATTTTCGGAAGATGTGAAAGACGGCGGACTTTGGAAAACAATTATTTTTGACTGCAATACCGCCGCTATCCTCTTCGTTTTTTCCCATGCCTTAAAGACCTCATCTGTCGGCTGGAAAAATCCATAATTTTTCCTGTTACTGCTTTTTACCGGAGATCTTTCCCGTAAAGTTTCCGTATCTCCCGTTATCAGATTCCACGCTTTCACGGTAAATTCGAACCCTTCCGGCGCATGCCTGCGCCAGGAAGACGCAAGCTCGATACTGGGAGGACGGACAAAGGTCCTTTGCACTTCGACAACTTTGAATTTCTTGAAATATTCGCGGCGGGTACTCGGAAACCCTGAACATCCAATTTTCAGATTCACAGGCTACTCGCCTCCTTTCCGTGTACCATGGGTACAAAACGCACGGGAAGCAGCGATTCGGTCTCGTACCCCTCTTCTGTACGCGTTATCAGATACAACTGCTGATAAAAAGATCCTACCGGCACCACCATGCGTCCGCCCGGTTTAAGCTGCCCTATCAGGACCTCCGGGATCTCCGTCGGCGCGGCTGTAACTACGATCGCGTCATATGGCGCGTGCTCCGGGATACCTTTATATCCGTCGCCATTCCTTACCTCTATATTACCGTACCCCAGGCTGTCCAGGGTCTCTTTAGCTTTTTCGGCAAGTGGTTTTAATATCTCGATCGTGTACACCTCCCGCGCAAGCTCCGCAAGAACAGCTGCCTGGTAACCGCATCCTGTGCCTATTTCAAGCACTTTGTCCTTCGGACCGATCCTCACGGCTTCTGTCATGAAAGCGACAATATAAGGCTGCGATATCGTTTGTCCATGCCCTATCGGCAGAGGAGTATCCGCGTAAGCTTCGTCCTGCAAAGCCCCAGGAACGAAACGATGACGCTCCACCGTTCGCATAGCGTCAAGCACCCGTTCGTCACTGACGCCCCGGTTTCTTATCTGACGCTCTACCATCTGCTCTCTTTGCTCTCTGACCATATTCCCTTCTCCTCTGACTATCTCCGTTCCAGCCAGGCATACCGCGAATATCACGGCAGCACACCCAGCACTCTTGATCCAAGACCTAACTTTCATACCTTTTTCTTACGTTCTGACCGGGTTTTCTGGCCTGTGCGTTCTTTTTTCTCCCGCAGGACCCGGGAAACACTCTTCTGGCGATTTGTGGGACGCCCTTTAGACATTCTTCCGCTCCGCGATAAGCGAACCCAGCTTCTTTTTATACCGTCCGTAACACTCCGCCAGTACGGCATCCGGATCTTGCCGGCTCTCCAGCAGGAGTTCCAGACAAAGTATCATAAGATCCCCGACCTCCACTGAAAAGTGCTCGTTTCGTTCAGCGTAAAGTTCTTCTATTTCTTTTACATGCTCCTCGGCCAGGCGCAACAGCACTTCGGAATGATCTTCCTCTCGGCCATTATAGCGCTGGGAAAGCCTGTGTATATTTTCTATATTTTCCTTCGCATAGTCGGTTAATGACCATTCTGTTCCGTCGGGCTTCCTCATTATGAAGACATTTCCTTTATCTTGTTGTACACTTCCATAAAATCATCCGTCTTGCAATCGTGGTCAACCTGCCGGGAAAGGTCCTTACTCGAGGAATTAAAGGCTATGGAATATCCTGCCATCTTTATCATGGGAATATCCCCTTCGGAATCTCCTACGGCTATCATTTCACCGGACTTGACCTTGAACTTTTTTAATATGGTCCTTACCGTCTTCCCTTTCGCCCCGTGACTGATATTAATAAGCACCCCTCCTGTCAGCTTTCCGTTTCTCACCCTGAGACGGTTGCCTATAACATGGTTGAAGCCCAGTTCGTTTTTAACCCTCTCTGCCATGAACTGCAACCCCGTAGATATAGCCACCAGCTTAAACCCGTCACCGCGCAACCTGGATATGACCTTACGGGCATTTTTTGAATACCTCACACTTCGGAAAGCTCTTTCAAGTTCGGTGACCTTGATACCTTTCCAGTGAGCGGCATCAAGCTCGCAAAACCTCCGGTAAGATATCTTGCCGGCCAGGAACTGTTCCTGGTATTTTTTTGCCAGGACATCCCAAAGGTCCAGCTTTTCATGTATGTACCTCCAGCTGGATACATGCCTTGTTATCGTACCGTCGATGTCGAATATTATTAGCTTATATTTCATTTTATAGTTGGTAGTTCATAGTTTGTAGTTTGTAGAAGCCACTACCAACTACGAACAACGAACTATGAACCTTTTTTCTCCGCGGCAAGCTGTCCGCAGGCAGCCATGATATCAGCGCCTTTCGACCGTCTTAAGGTAACTTTCGCGCCAAGCTTGCTCAGCTTTTCCTTAAAATTATTTACTGCTATCCTGTCAGGGCCATCGGCATGACTGCCGGGGAAAGAACTGCACGCGATCAGATTGACTTTAGCGTTGATCCTTTTTGCTATCCCGGCAAGACCTTCCGCGTCCTTTTCCTTGTCGTTCACATGTTTTATCAGCGTATATTCAAGGGTAATTATCCTGCCGGTTTCCTTGAAATATCTAACACAGGCGTCGACCAGCATCCTGAGCGGGTATTTGCGATTCACGGGAACCAGTTCGTTCCTGAGGTTATCGTTGGCGGCATGCAGAGATACTGATAATTCTACCTGCACACCAAGATCTTTTAATTTGAGTATCGCAGGCACTATGCCGCAGGTAGATACGGTCATTTTCCGCGCCCCGACACCTCCTCCGTCTGAGTGGTTGATTATGTTTATGGCTTTGATAAGATTGTCATAGTTGTCCAGGGGTTCCCCCATGCCCATGAAAACTATATTGGTAACACGGCTGCCGGCATGCTTTTGCGCCGCCGCCAGCTGTCCTACTATTTCAGACACCCTCAAGTCCCGGATAAATCCTTTGGATCCGCTCGCGCAGAACGGACACCGAAATCGGCAGCCGACCTGTGTTGACAGACACAGCGTCACACGTGCCTTTTGCTTGATCAATACCGTTTCTATGTATTCTTTGTCCCTCAGTATCCATAAAAACTTTTCCGCTCCGTCTTTTGACCGCAAGTGTTCAGCGCATTCTAATCTTTCCATCCTGAACTTACCGTCAAGCACGGCTATCAACGCTTTTGGAAGATCCGTCATCTGCTCGAAGCTATCGGCATATTTTCCGTTGACCCACTTGAAGACCTGCTTTGCCCTGTGCCTTGGTTCTCCCAGGGCGGCCATTTCGTTTTCCAGCTCATTTATCGTAAGATCACATATATCTCTCTTCATCGAGGCACACCTGCTCCTTATCTGACAGTGATGGTAAGGTTGTAAGTTTTCACCGGCGCGATGCCTTTTTCCCACGTGCGGAGATATTTAAATACCACTATGGCCTGTCCTTTTTCATCTCCCGTGAATCTATACAATGTGGTGCCTCCCGCACCAACAAGGTCGGAAGACGCACTGTAATCGCCCTCCCCTACGCGCCGTACGATCCCGTCCGGAGGGCTTACTTCTAGCTGCCATGAATAGCCGGTCGTGGGGTTGGTTGCAAGCTCCACCTCCAGCATCTGCCCTATCTCTATAGCAGCTGCCATATCCCCGTTAACCCTTAAAGGCACCGGCTGGCGGACCGCGCAACCCGCTAAAATAGTAAATGCTATGACCACTAGTATGCCTGTCAGTTTTCTTATCATAATGACCTCCGCTTGATATTTACTTCGTCCCCGCAAGGTCGACATCCTCGACCCAGTCTATGGTATCTTTTCTTATAACAACTTCGGATCGTCCGTTAGCCACATCCAGAAGATATGCTTTTCTGCCTTCCATCAGGATAGAACCCTCTATACTCCTTCCGTTCGTCAGCATGAACCGCTGCTTCTTCGCGGAGCCGGCCCGAGTACTTGTCGAACCTCTGCCGGAGACGGATGTTTTCTTACTGATCCCTGCCAGCCATTTTGAAAAACCCCCTTCTTCGGCAACAGCAGTCCCGGCTTGGGTGTCTTCTACCCGCGAGGGCTGAAAATTCCCGACGACTAGAGCTCCACCGACAAAGGCCATCGCAAGAACAATGTTAAGGCATATATACATGATGACGTAGACAAAAACACACAGAAAGGATCTAAAAAACCCTATACTGTACCAGTTTATAAGTATATAGACCCACGCTATCACTCCGAAAAGAAAAACAAACGGCATCATCCCCGCGAAGCTCAGGATCACAGCAGTTATTAACGCGTTGGATATCTTATTCCTGTAATTCCCCCTGTCTACTATCTGGATAGACAGATATATAAAAACAGTGCTTACCGCGATCCTTATAGCGTACGATAAAATAATTCCCACTTGCCCCCTCCTTCCCTATGCTCTTCGGATATTTTTCCACCCTCAAGCCGGATCACTTCTTATTGTCTATTATATTAGAAATAATAATTAAAACCATATACTTTTACGCATATTACGATCCTGCTAAAAAAACTGTCCGGGGAGTTACGGGGTTCCCCAGATTCGCCTGGAGAACTTCTCCCTCTATTTGGCCGGAAACTCTCTATAATAATTTTCAGTATTATTTGACTGTACCTTATCAAGAAGGTAAACTTGCCTCAAAAGCACTCAACCTTTAACAGAAAGGCTCTCATGAAAACAACAATACTCTTCAAGTCGTTCTGCTGTTTGTTTATCCTCCTGGTTTTCTGTTCTCTCTACGCCCTCCCTCTGCATGCCGAGGGAACGATGTCGATGGCGGAGCTGCAGAAACGGCTGCTCGAGCTGGAAAAGACAGTAGCCGTTCAGCAAAAAATAATAGCGCAATACAAGGAAGTTCACGAAACGCAGGAAAAAGAACATACTCGGATCGAAGAAACAAAAGTGGGGAAAGTCCACGCGCGACAGGATAAAGGCTCCATCTTTGCCCTTCCGGCAATGCCGGGAAGCCTCAAAATCGGCGCGAACTTGACCGGCATAGTCCAGGGATCACCGGACGCGAAACTCTGGGGAGACAGAAACCGTCCCGAGATCGGAGGGTCCTACCAGGCCAATATAACTATCTCTAATGAGTTCGAGAACGTAGACGGTCTGGCTCTCGCGACACTACGCGTAGGCCAGGGCAACGGGATAGAAGATGACCTCACGGTTTACAGCAATACCGACAACAACAACTGGGGTTTCGATTATTTGACCTTAAGCGAGATCTGGTACGAACAGCGCCTCTTTGATAAAAAGCTGGTAGTAAATGTCGGAAAACTTGACCCGACGGTCTTTTTTGACAATAACAGATACGCTAATTCTGATCCCACGCAGTTCCTTGCGAGGGTGTTCAACAATAGTCCTGTTATCGAGTTCCCCGACCATAGCGGCGCCGTCCGGGTGGGGGCATATCCGTTTGAATGGCTGGAACTGGGGTACCTGGTCATGGCCGGCAACTCCGAGATGGACAACCTTCAGTCAGATCTTTTCCATATAGGCCGCGTTATTCTTAAACCGCGCATTTATGACCGCCAGGGCAATTACAGGTTCCTGGTCTGGCGAAACAATAACGATCACACACGGTGGGACGATCCCAGTGATACAAATGAACCAGCTTACGGGTTCAGTATTTCCTGCGACCAGGAGATCACTGACATCTTCGGCATATTCTGGAAATTCGGTTGGCAGACTCCCGACGTGTATAACCCTGCTAACACCTCCAATGTATACGACAACGCGCTTCTTGGAAGCTATCCGGACATAAATAATTTCTCTCTTGAATACATGTGGAGTGCCGGCGCGCAGCTTAACGGAACCCCCTGGGGCCGGGAAAAAGATTTCTGCGGTATCGCCGTCGCGCAGGTCTTCGCTTCTGATGATATGAAAGACGCGCTGGCCAACGCTACAAACAACCGCAGAGAAGGAAAAACTGAAGGACATCTGGAAGCATACTACAACTATCACTTCAATCAGTATCTGGCAGTTAGCCCGAGTGTTCAGCTGATATGGAACCCTTACGGCGGAGATTCTGAGGGTAGAGAAGTTATCTCGGTTTACACGTTAAGGACACATGTAGATTTTTAGAGAATTTTGGCAGTTACCGGGACTCTTCCCACTTATAGCCCACTCCCCTTACCACCTGTACGCAGGCGCCGGGGTCACCGAGTTTTTCCCTTAAATGTTTGACGTGGACATCTATGGTTCGTTCTGTAACGGTCTTCTCATCACCCCATAGATGGTAGAGTATGGATTCTCGCGACATCACCTGTCCCTTGTGAAGCGCCAGAAGCTGGAGAATATTGAATTCAGTAGTAGTGAGTCCTATCTGTTTACCTGACACCGTGACTTGATACTGGCTAAGGTCTACGACCACATCCCCCGAAAGCCTGACTATCTTTTCTTCCCCATGCAAAGTCCGTCTGCGAAGAGCCGCGTTTACCCTGGCACCAAGTTCCTCGATAGAATACGGCTTGACCATATAATCGTCAGCTCCCAGGTCAAGTCCGAATACTTTGTCAGCTTCTTTATCCTGGCCGGAAAGGATTATGATGGGAATATCGTTGAATTCTTCAGTTTCTCTTATTTTTTTACAGATCTGGAATCCATTCATGTCGGGCAGGATTATATCCAGAATGATGAGGTCGGGTTTTTCTGTCACAATATGCCTGAAAAAATTTTCCGCGTTGCCGAACCCTCTTACGTTGAATCCTTCCGACGTAAGGTATGCGGTTAAAGTATCGACGATATCCGGATCGTCGTCGACAAGCACTATAGATTTTCCTTTAAAATCGTCCTTCATGATCACCCCTGATATTTATAAGACATATTATCGTTATTCCGTAATTTTAGCAAGGATTTAAGGCCTGCCCTCTTCCATGTTTTCCCGATTTTTAATAAACTCAAGGTTCTTCCGGGCCTTTTCGTTCGGGGGGTCCTTTTCTATGGCTTTTTCAAAATATTCTTTCCCCTTTTCCCTCTCCCCCCTTACATAATAAGCGTACCCCAGGTTATTTAACGTCTCCGAGTTATTTCGGTCAAGCTCCAGCGCTTTCTCAAATGCTGCTATAGCCTCTTCTACATTGCCAGACCTGCCCAGTTCTTCCCCCAGACTATTAAGCGTTTTAACCGTTTCGACAGAGCTATCGCCCGTGGCTATACTTCCCTCGGTCTCGGCTGCGGCGCTGCCCCTGTAAGGCTCAAGCATCTGTAAAAATGGGGGGGGCACTGCATACCCGCTTTTTATGGCCTTGTCGCAATATCCCACGGCAGCACTGTATTGTCCCTCTCGGTAGCTTTGAACGGCCAGATTAAAATAGGCGTCAGCATACCCCGGATCCACGGAGATAGCTTTCTCGTAATAGAACCTGGCTTTTTTGTTGTCGCCCAGCTGATTGTACAGTACCCCGATGTTGTTGTACGCCCAAGGATGTCCCGGATCCACAGACATGGCTTTTTCGAACTGCTCTATAGCTTTGCCCGGATCTCCTACTTCTTTATACGCATTCCCAAGGTTGTTATACATATCGGCCTTGTGGGGATATATATCTATGGCTTTCTCATACGCTATGATCGCTTTCCGGTCTTCGCCGGCGCCCCTGTAAGCGTTTCCCAGATTATAATACGCCACAAAATCCCCGGGCAAGAGCTCGGCAGATCTCCTGTACATCTGTATCGCTTTCTCAAAATCGCGTCTTTGTTCGTATATCCGACCGAGGTTAACGTGGGCTGCCTGGCTGGAAGGGTTCCTTTCAATCAGGTCCGTCCAAAGAGTGAATTGATCGTGATAGTTTTCCGTTATCCCGAAACTTTTGACCGCTAAAGCCCCTGTTAAAACCGTAAGGACAGTAACGTATAGGGCTTTTCGGATGGCCGGTTTCCTCAACACCTCCGGCCCGACGGACAATGCCCGGTCATAAACGTAAATTATCGCTCCTGTGATCAGAAGAATAAGTGTCGGTAACGCGATATATGAAAAATGATCCGCCACAAAGGAATATCTCATAGGAAAAACATTTATTACACCCGACGCCGGGAAAATGGATATTCCGTAAAACACAAAAAGAGCTATCGCGCCGCGGCCTATGTGTTTTCTGAACCCGTAAAGCGCCAACGCTGCCGTGATAAGCAGCAGTAAGGGTATCCACTGCCACAACAGGGTGGCATTTATCTCCCACCTGGGATAGAAGAAAAGAAAATCCCTCGGGACACAAAGCTTGTATATGTAAAAACACATGGTCCTGCCTGCCAGCACCGCCTTTTCCAGCAGGCTAAAACTCCACTCTGCCCCGCGGGCGCCGACACCGTGGTACTCTATATATGCCGTGTTCCACGCGCTTAAGGCTCCGGCAGCCAGGAATGGCAGCGAAATTCTTACTCCTCTCAGAGTAAATTTCCCTTCTTTCCACCATTGGTATAAAAGCGGCACCGCCACAAAACACACAGAGACCGATTTACTTAAAAGAGCGCACGCGAACAGCGCCAGCGTCAAACAGTACTGCCCCGCCCGTCGCCTGTCGAGGTATTTAAGGTAAGACAGCGTGGTCAGGATAAAAAAGAAAAGGCTGAGAAGGTTCTTACGCTCGGTTATCCACGCGACCGTCTCGACCTGTATCGGATGTACGGCAAATATCAACGCGACCACAAAAGCCGCGCGCGGATACAGCTTCCTGACCAGCGCGAACAGCAAAAGCGCATTGGCTATGTGAAGCAGCAGATTAACCAGATGGTATCCGAAGGGGTTCAGGCCCCACACTTTGTGCTCCACCCAGAACGACGTAAAAACTACCGGGTAATACTGCACTGTCTTCCGGGCAAACCAGATATCTTTCAAGCCTCCGGAATCCTGCACCAGCTGGTTGTTGTACACATAATCATCATCATCCCAGATAAACCCGTTCCCGAGTGACGGACCGTAAATGACACCGCACAAAATGACGATTATAAGTATTTTTGTAGCTTTGGAGTTCCACATATTTATTCGTATCTTTCCCGCTACTCTGTCGGCCGCGCCGGTTCCTCCGTGGAGCCGGACCTTTTGATATATTCTATATTAGATTTCGCCTTAGCATTATCCGGATCTATTGTCAGGGCTGTCCGAAAATATTCCTCTGCCCGTACCGGGTCACCTCTCATATACCAGGCATACCCCAGGTTGTTCAGGACTTCGGCGTTGGCAGGATCCATCGCCAGGGCCCTCTCAAAAAGGTTAATAGCCACATCAAGGTCTCCTCCGCGTCCGGCACTTTCGCCTCTTGAGTTCAGCAGACTGACCTTTTCAGAGATGCTTGGCATATATACCGCCATTATGCAGGAGCCGCCTATCTCTCTTGAAAACACTTTATTCGCGAACGGATATTCCTCCTCATGAAATCTGTAGTTACTCACAAAATAATCAGCATCTTCGATCCCGGGAACAAAACCTATCCTGCCCTCATCTTCCCCCTCGAGCATGTATGCGTTAAAATACCCCGGAGGATTAGCCACGCATATACGGATGTTCTCCGATCTGTCACTTTTTACTATGTGTTCCAAAGCTTCTCTATAGGACAAACCCCAGTAATCTAAATCGAATTTCTGTTTGATCTGGGCCATATTCTTTCCGGCTAGCCTGTTAAAATAGACATTCTGGTACGGATGGTGCACGAACATAAACCGGACCGGTCCTGCTATCCCGCAAACAATAATAAATGTGTACACAGCTATGGCCGTTTTATACCGTGCTCCTTTACCTTTACCGTCAATAAGTCTGAATGTCGATCTCATCCCGACCACAGAAAAAACCAGTACCGCCGGATACACAAAGAACATCTGTCTCCATCCGTCATAAAGTGTCGACCCCAGAACTATAACAGCTATCGCGGGAACAAAAAACCACGCCAGGAATATGATATCGTCCCGCCTCTTGCGGTAAAACTCCCCCGGCGCGGAAACCAGAGCCTTCACCGACATCCCGCACCCTATTATCGCGAAAATAACGTACAAGACCGGGGTTGTAATAACTATCCATACCGGAAAATAATGCCATGGCACATTTTTGGAAGACAAATAGCGCCCATTGTAAAATACTTTAAGCCAGTCCGAGGTCGGGTAATGGCTCATCTCCCTGAAAGATGCCAGCAAATTACCGAGCGGGGCCCTCCACAATACCGGCCAGAAAAGAACGGTCAACGCGCAGAAGGACGCCAGGAATAAGAGGCCATTCCCGACAGTACGTTTCCTGTTGTTTTTCCATGCGTCCGGAACTAGAAACACTATCGTAAGAAAGACTATCAGGACGCCCATAATACGGATATCCGTTAAAATGGCACAGGCCGTGCCATGCGCCAGAGCTCTCCATACCGTCTTTTTATCCAGAAAAGATATAAGCGTATAGACGCTTATAATAGACATCGCCATGAATGGTATGTCTTTCGAATTATAAAAAGCATGCGCGAACAGTCTAGGAGACAATATCAGAAAAACACTGCCCAGCAGCCCCAGCTTCCAGCTGCCGAACCTTCTACAGCAGAGCATGTAAAAGAAGATCACTCCCGCATAAAAAAACAGAAAAGTGATAAGATGCCTTAGGAAATATGTCTCCCGGAGACTTCGCCCTTTACCTCTCATCCTCTCGGCGGCAACAAGCAGCGTCTCAAAGACCGGTCCGTAAAACCTGTCTTTATCTTCAAGAAGCTTCGTATCGCCTTCGAGCACATAATTTACAGAGAGTTCTCCCAGCTCTCTCTGTCTGGGCTCATCCCAGGAAATCCCGTAATCCCTGTATATGCTCAGGCCGACAAGAAGAAAAACTATAAAAAAAAGACACACGATTATCCTATGCCTTTTTTCAATATGATCGATGATGTTGATTATATTCATAGTGATTACAACTATTATAAGATAAGTTTACCCTCTTTGTGGAGAACAGTCAACTTGGGAGTGGATAAGGCGTAGGAGCACTCGTGACAGATCCGAGCGAAACCGTGTTGCTCTTCCTGTGTACGCTTACAGGTTCCCCGATTGCCTTTTGTTTCCCGGGCGGGCAATCGGGAAAGCGGCACTTTGAGAAAATTCTTACTTAGGGTAGGACAAAATATCCGAGGCTAACGAGGATATTCAGCCCTACCTCCTCCGCCTGGCATTGATGAGTGCAGACGAATATTGGAGGTAGGAAAACCAGCCCCGAACCAAGTGAGGGGCGCAGGTTCCCTACCTCCTCCGGAACATTTCTGAGGAGAAATGACGAAAAGCTTGCAGGAGGTAGGACACCGAGCTCGAGCGCAGCGAGAGCGCAGGAGCCCTACCTCCTCCGCCTGGCATTGATGAGAAGGAGGTTTTGAGGATTCATCCTCAAAACTGACGCCGAAGAAATGACAAAAACAACCAGCTCCTCATGTTTGCCTCCCGCGCGAGATATGAGCGAATGCAGCAAACAGTTGGCGGTAGGACACCGAGCCCGAGCGCAGCGAGAGCGAAGGAGCCCTACCTCCTCCGGAACATTTCTGAGGAGAAATGACGAAAAGCTTGTTTTTCGGGATTTTGACGAAGAAATGTTCGAGCATCGGAGCATTAGACATTAGACCGCATTGTCGCTAATGCTCCAATGCTCTGCCATAAAAAAGCCCGCTGCGTTAACAACGGGCTTTGCTTTTTTATGGCGGAGGAGGTAGGATTCGAACCCACGGTCCCGTTAAGGACAACGGTTTTCAAGACCGCCGCGATAGACCAGCTCTGCCACTCCTCCG
>CAZUYM010000006.1:16207-22158 GCA_964624805.1 uncultured Planctomycetia bacterium | reverse complement strand
GTTGCGAGGAGCCCTAAACCAGAACAAGTTCGGTTCAGGGTAAACTCCGCGACGACAAAGTCCGCCGAAGCCAAATAATAGGGAATAGTTCGGCGAAGGCGGAAGCAATCTCATTTTATGAGTATTATGCCCGCAATGACGATTTTTTTCAAAAAAAAGTGCAAGAAAATGGTCCAAAAATGTGTCTCTAATAGTAGGGGTGTGTTGATCGTTCATAGTTCATTGTTCGTTGTCCGAGAGAGACATTCAATGAACTACGAACAAAAAACAATGAACACTGTTTTTAGAGTTAACCTGGCAGAAACTAACCAGGTTAAAAATACCGACTTTTTGATTGATCTAACGAGAATCGAGAATCAATTTACTATTCTCCATTCCCGATTCCCTAACGCGCAAACCCCGTACTGTACCAAACTTCTGGCATACTGACAGGAATTAATATATAATATTAAAACTAATAACCATAAGAGAGGGGGGTGTTGTGGCTGTCAAAAGATCTTATCTTATAGTTTTAGTTTGCTTATCAATTCTTTTTTTAGGTACTCAGGCACAGGGTATGGTTTCCGGCAATGCACTTAGGACCGGCCATGTTCCCAGGCCCAGATTACTGAAGCCTACCGCGGATGTGGTCAGGCTTGCGGATGGCCCGTTGATCTTCATGTGGAGCCCCCACGAAGGCCTGGGGCGCGCCAGGAAATCTTACGATTTCAGGATATATAATGGTTATGAGATGATAGAAGACACTCTCATATTTAAAGAGAAAGTGCCGGGTAACCGGCATGTTTTGGAGGTCAGTCCCGGACTTTTTCAGGAAGGAAAAGTATATACGTGGTCATTGAGGACTGTTTACAAGGGAGTAGGGAAGAGCTCGAGAAGCAGCTCTTCTTTCACTATAATAGGATAGGTAGTTTAAAGGAACAGATTGGAGGGTAGAAATGGATGATTTTCGTTCGCCGGAGGACCTTTTTAGGGACGAGGCAAAAAAAGTGAAAGAGATCGGCAAGAGTTACGCGAAATATCTGCCGCTGGTCGTGGCAGTGCTGCTTATCATTTTCGCGCTGCAGGGAGTGATGTATTCGATCGGCCCTGACGAGGTCGGTGTAATACAGAGGTTCGGGAAGTTCGTGCGTATTACCGACCCGGGACTGCACGCAAAAATGCCGTTCGGTATCGAGAAAGTGACCCCCGTAAAGGTCAAAAAGATATTCAAAGAGGAGTTCGGGTTCCGTACCGCGAGTCCCGGTATAAGAAGCGTGTACGCGACGGGCAAGTTTACGGACGAGTCGCTCATGCTGACAGGGGACCTCAATATACTTGACGTACGATGGATAGTACAGTTCAAGGTCAGCGATCCGGAAAAGCTTCTTTTTCAGACAAGGGAGCCTGTCGGCAACGTAAGGGACATGTCGGAGGTCGTTATGCGCCGTCTTGCCGGGGACTATGCCGTGGACGAGGTCTTAACGACAAAAAGAGAAGAGATAGCCCTTCAGGCCCAGTTGGATCTGCAGGATCTCCTGGACAAATACCAGACAGGTATTACTGTCGTGACCGTGAAGCTGCAGGACGTTAACCCGCCCGATACGGTGAAGCCGGCGTTCAATGAGGTCAACGAGGCGAAACAGGAACGCGAGAGGATGATCAACCAGGCGTGGGAGGCTTACAATAAAGCCGTACCGAGGGCGAAAGGTGAGGCTCTCAGGACCATCAGCCAGGCGGAGGGATATCAGCTGGATAAGATCAACCGCGCTAAAGGTGAATCAGAAAGGTTCCTTATGACGTGGCAGGAATATCAGAAAGCACCTGAGATAACACAGAAAAGGCTGTATCTCGAGACTATGGCAGAGACACTGCCTAAGGCTAAAAACAAATACGTGATAGACCCCAGCCAGACTTCTATATTGCCGTTTCTGAAACTGGGAGAAGGAGGGGAAGAAAAATGATATCATTTATCAGGATTTTAATAGTTTTGGTTGTGGTTTCGGCCCTATTGTTCGTTACCGGGGCGATATACATAGTTTCTGAAACACAGCAGGTAGTGATAACGCAGTTCGGAAAACCCGTGGGCGAACCTGTTACGGATGCCGGGCTGCACTTTAAGATACCGTACCCCGTACAAGAGGCGCGATATTTTGATAAGAGGCTGCTTGAATGGGACGGTGACCCGAACCAGATACCTACGCGCGACAAAAAGTACATATGGGTCGACACCACGGCGAGATGGCGCATACAGGACGCGCTTAAGTTTCTGCAGTCCGTGGGTACAGAAAGAGGCGCGCACGCGCGGCTTGATGATATCATCAACTCGGCGACGAGGGACGTGATAACGAGCCATCCGCTTGTCGACTCGATAAGGGATTCCAACCGTATTCTTGACCTGCAGAACGCGCAGGAGTTCACGGCTATGGCCGAGGAAGCTCTGGGCGAGATCAAGTATGGGCGCCACAAACTGGAGGCCGGGATACTGACCCGGGCCAAGGAACTGGCACCGCAATATGGCATAGAACTGGTCGATGTGCGTATCAAACGGATAAATTATGTCCAGGAGGTTCGGGCTAAGGTCTATGAAAGGATGATCTCCGAGAGAAAACGTGCCGCGGAGGAGTATCGGTCGGAAGGCCGGGGTAAAAGCGCTGAGATACAGGGAACGATGGAAAAAGAACTTAAACTTATCACTTCCGGAGCCTACAGGACGGCGCAGGGTATACGTGGTAAGGCGGACGCTGAAGCGGTCTCGATATACGCCGAGGCTTACAGCAAAGACCCTGAGTTCTATTCGTTTCTTAAGACGCTTGAAACTTATCCGAACACGATCGATTCCTCGACCACGATCATCCTTACGACGGACGGGGATTATTACAAGTACCTGAAGAAAATGGATTAATGACAAATCGGGAGAATGATAAAGAATATCTCTATGGAGAACTGCAGGCAGCGCACGGAGAGCTGCAGGAGACTTATCGCAGGCTGAAAGACGCGCATATCGAGATGATATTCCGAATGGCGTTGATGGCGGAATACCGCCATCACGCCATGGGTACGCATCTCGTGCGTATCGCGGATTACAGCTCGATTCTTGCTGAAGGTCTGGGGCTTCCTGCCGAAGAAGCGGAGATAATAAGGTACGCGAGCCCGATGCATGACATAGGTAAGATCATGCTTCCGGACAGCATACTTAAAAAGAGCGGCAGGTTGACGGATAAAGAAGCGGAACTTATGAAGAAGCATCCCCGGGTCGGAGCGGATATTTTCAAGAACGCCAAATCACCTCTATTAAAAGCCTGCAGGACCATTGCTCTTACGCATCACGAGCGGTTTGACGGCAAAGGGTATCCCTCGGGACTTGAAGGAGAAGAGATACCGCTTTATGGCAGGATAGTTGCCCTGGCCGACTGTTTTGACGCTTTCATATCCAAAAGGACTTACAAGGAAGCTTACAGTTTCGACAAGTCGGTCTCGATGGTGCAGGAAAGGGCAGGAGGTCATTTTGATCCGGTTCTGGTGGATGTCTTTACCGACAATAAAGATAAGATAAGACGGATATTCAACGCTAACAGGGATATTGACGATTTTCTGGAGGATATGGGTATAGCTGCCGAAGAGTTCGGCGAGATCCTGGATGAGTAACGTTTTCAAGGAACAGGGAGGACAAAAATGGCAAAAATAGAGAAGAAACTTGGGAAATGTCCGATGTCGATGGTGAAGACTTTCAAGATCAGGAACCGCAAAGGATACGCGGTTATCTGCAAAGACAACCTCACCGAGGGAAGCACTGTTAAGCAGGCTATTGAGAGAATGAATAAAGCCCTTAAGAGAATGGGATACACATTAGGATAATTGTAAATTTAACCCTGAACCAGTCACACCTCCGGTGCTCCGGTACAGGGCAAGCGTTAGGGTAGTAGCGCATAGGATTGTAGATTGATATGGTAGAATCTGTCATTTCGATATTAATTTTTATTGTCGTGATAGTCGTGCACGAAGTCGCGCACGGTTATGTAGCTTTCAGGATGGGCGACCCCACCGCCAGGGACGCGGGACGCCTGACACTGAACCCGGTGGCGCATATGGACCCGGTAGGGACAGTTATACTGCCGATGCTTCTTGTTCTGTCGCATTCGCCCATAATCTTCGGTTGGGCCAAACCCGTACCTGTTAATCCCCGAAATTTCCGGAACCCGAGAAAAGGTATGCTGCTAACGAGCCTTGCCGGACCGGCGGCTAATTTTGGCCTTGCGGTGATATTCGCGGCCGTTTTCAAGACGGGGATATTCCCGGCAGGATCTTTAATGTGGACGGTACTTCTTTACGGTATCCTCATAAGCCTGGTGCTGGGTGTTTTTAACCTGATACCTATACCTCCGCTTGACGGGTCTAATATCCTGATGACACTCTTGCCGCTGGAGATGGCGCGCGCGTACGGCAGGATGCAGAGATACGGGTTTGTTATACTTATAGCGCTTTTGTATCTTGGTCTTTTCGACAGGGTTATAATTCCGCTGGTAAGGATACTTTCATCGATCCTGGTGGGGTCGTGACAAAAAAGGAGTCATTATGAAAAAGTGGCTGATAATATTTGGGATAGTTTTTGCGGTGGAAGTCTGCGCGGAAGCCGCGCATCTTTTGTCGGAATACATTTTTTTGAGTGAAGTCTCAAGGAATTCAATAATTGCTTTTATCGCGCTTTTCCTGAGCGTGACTGTGCTGGTGTACAGGGAGAGTTGAGGGTAAGGTAAAAAATATCTTTCCGGAGGCGTAGGATGAAGAAGAAACGTGACAGGATGAAAGGGTCTTTAAATGAGGTCGTGATCACCGACCGTATTTTGACCATTGTGTCGCTGGTATTATTTTGTATTCTTATAGTCCTTATGTTCAGGTATTACACGGCCCGGCCGAACGCTCCGAAAGGAAATGGAGCCTCAAGCCGGCAGATGGATCTTAAGAAGGCTGTTAAAACCAAATGGGACGGTCTTTCTGGAGACGACCAGGAAGACTGGAAAGATTATTTAAGCGGAGACGAAAAATGAAAAAATGTCCTTATTGTTCGGAAGAGATACAGGAGGAGGCCGCGAAATGCAGGTATTGCGGAGAGTGGCTCCAGGAAAGACCTTCCGAAGACGGAAACACTGAGGGCGTGGACGCGAAAGACATCCAGCCATCCGAACTCATCAAGTGTCCCAAATGCGACGTGGAGATGAGTATAATAAACAGGGGTGGTCTGGCCACCGACGAATGTCCTTCCTGCGGCGGGATATGGGTGGATCGCATGGATGAGAAAAAGGTGCTCGACATGGAGCCGACCGTTTTCACCGTTGACGAACTCAGGTACCTCAGGAAAGTGTATAAACCTGAAGGCAAAGTTGAAGAAGTAAAATATTTTAAATGTCCTCGATGCGCCAGCTTTATGTGGCGTAAGAATTATATGAGCCACTCCGGTATCGTCGTAGATAACTGCCGTGACCACGGGACGTTCTTTGATAAGGGTGAGCTAGAGAAGGCGATAGAGTTCATTAAAAAAGGCGGCGCGGAATACCAGAAACTGAAGATAACCGAGAACGGGATATACGATACCCAGCACAAGCTCGTAAAAGAGATATCCCGGGTGGAAACGCAGATGTGGAGGCTTCACTGGATAGGAAGGTTCCTCAGCATAATGGGGTTCTGAACGGAAGAGCAAAATGGGTGAAATAGATACGAAGAAGAAGATACTGGGATTTTTTCGTGACAATGAAGGGGGATTTGTCTCGGGGGAAGATATCTCTGATACGCTCGGGTTTTCCCGGGCGGGTGTCTGGAAACATATAAGCAAACTGCGGGAAGAAGGATACGTAATAGAGGCCGTCCCGCATCACGGATACAAGCTCTCGTCTTCGCCGGACAAACTTTACGGGTACGAAATAGCGGCCGATCTTGATACCGTCGATCTTGGCAGAAAAGCCATATATCATTATGAG
>CAZUYM010000006.1:0-16197 GCA_964624805.1 uncultured Planctomycetia bacterium | reverse complement strand
CGAACGACAAGGCATACGAACTTGCCGAGAAAGGCGAACCGGAAGGAACGATAGTCGTGGCCGAGACCCAGACGAAAGGTAAAGGAAGGATGGGGAGGACCTGGATGTCTCCGAAGGGCCAGGGAATATACATGTCAATGGTACTGCGTCCCGACCTGGAGACTGACGAGATCCCGGCAATTACGCTTATTGCCGCCGCGGCAGTTATAGCGGCCGTGAAAAAGACCTCGGGTCTTGAACCCGGCACGAAATGGCCTAACGATGTGATGCTGAAAGGAAAAAAGATCTGCGGCATACTTACGGAGATAAAAGCCCAGCCGGACAAAGTAGATTTTCTTATACTTGGTATGGGAATAAACGTCAACACGCCCTCCGGAAAATTGCCGCCCGAAGGTACGGCGCTTAGTGAGGAATGCGGACATAAGCTCAGCCGGCTGGAACTCATAAGGCACATTTTGTGTGAGTTCGAAAAAAGGTACGATATTCTGCAGAAAAAAGGGTTCGTCGCGCTCAGGGATGAATGCAAGAGGCTATCTCTCGTCCTGAAAAATGACATAAGAGTGGAGGAACATCACAAGGTGGTTAAAGGCGTGGCGGTAGATATCGACGAAAAAGGGGCACTTATCGTAAAGACCGACAAAGAGGGCCTCAAACGGATCTTCAGCGGAGATGTTGTGTTGTGCAGACCAGGGAAGAAGTAGAGAATCGGGAAGAGGGAATTGAGAATTGTGATGAAGGGGGCTATCGTGGGATCAGGAGATCAGGTGATCAGGGGACAAAGATAGTGAGCAATTTGTCCCTGATATCCAGATGTCCCGATAGCCTAGTCCCTGATAGCCGGATAACCTGATATCCTGAAACGATCAATCAGGAATACGTTGTATGGTTGCGGCTATAGAATCGGCTGTCGTTGTAGGGTAGCGGTTCAGCCCCGACCGTAAACCCTTTAACGATTCCAAAGACGTAACCGATTAACGATCAACGATACTATGAAACTACTAATAGACATAGGTAACACTAATACTTCTATCGCCATTTCCGATGGCGGGAAAGTCAGGAAGGAATTCTTTCTTCATACTATGAAGAAAGAGGTGAATCCCCGTTCTTTTAAAAGGCTTCTGGGAACTTTCGCGGGCAGGATAGACGAGGCGGTTATTGTCAGTGTAGTGCCGGCTTTTCTCTCGGTCGTCAAAAAGAGCCTTAAAGCGGTGGTCCCGCATATAAAGGTAAGAACGGTGGGTAAAGACATAAAGGTACCTATAAAGGTCAAATATAAGGATCCCCGAGAAGTCGGCCAGGACCGTCTTGTTATAGCATACGCCGCTAAGATTTCTTTTAAAGCGCCTATTCTGGTCATAGATTTCGGCACGGCGGTTACATTCGACTTGGTCGGAGCCAGAGGCGCTTATGAGGGAGGGCTTATTTTTCCCGGATTGCGCCTGGCGCTGGGATCCCTGGTCGAAAATGCCGCTCTTTTGCCGAAAATTGTGCTTAAACCTACCAGGGGACTGATAGGCAGAGATACAAAAAGCAGTATGAATAAAGGTATACTTATGGGGTACGCCTCCATGTGTGATGGCATTATAGAGAGGTTTAAAGATAAATACGGCAAACAGCTTAAGGTGGTAGCTACCGGCGGCGATGCCGGCCTTATAGCAAGGTATTCCTCACGTATAGAGGAAGTCTCACCGGATCTTATCTTCAAAGGGCTTTCTCTGCTCGCGGATACCATCCGTAAATGACCTAATATCTTTCCTTAAAAGAATATTCCAAAAAAATTTCTTGACATTATGCGCGTTTTCTATAGAATGGGTAATTCATTAGCACTCTAAGAGAGCGAGTGCTAATATTCCGAAAAGAAATAACAGGTGTGCAACCAAAAATGGAGGAGAAAGAAATGAAAGTACAACCGCTTGGAGACAGAGTTCTCATCGAAGTGCTCGATGCAGAAGAGAAGACAAAGGGAGGGATAGTCATACCCGGCACTGCTCAGGAAAAGCCTCAGCAGGGAAAAGTTGTGGCTGTCGGCAAAGGAAGAGTATCTGATGACGGCAAAACCATCGCGCTGGAAGTAAAGGACGGCGATGTGGTTCTGTACGGTAAATATTCCGGAACGGAACTGAAGATAGACGACAGGAACCTTCTTATGATGAAAGAAGAGGATATCCTGGGTATAATAAAAAAAGCGAAGTAATAACGGTTTTACAAATTAAGGAGGAGTAATGGCAAAACAGTTACAGTTCAGTGATGAAGGACGTCGTTCTATATTGAGCGGTGTCGAAAAACTCGCGAAAGCGGTAAAGGTGACCCTCGGCCCAAAAGGCAGGAACGTGGTCATAGAGAAGAAGTTCGGTGGCCCGACGATCACAAAAGACGGTGTTACCGTTGCGAAAGAGATAGAGCTCGAAGACCCGTATGAGAACCTCGGCGCGGAAATGGTCAAGGAAGTAGCTTCAAAGACCAGCGACATAGCCGGTGACGGCACGACCACAGCTACAGTGCTTGCCGAAGCCATCTACAGGGAAGGCCTGAAGAACGTTACTTCCGGCTCGAATCCCATGCAGATAAAAAGAGGTATAGAGAAAGCCGTTGCGGCTGTTGTGGAAGAGCTTAAGAAAATATCCACGCCGATCAAAGGGCAGAAAGAGATAGAGCAGGTAGCTACTATAGCCGCTAATAATGACAAGGTTATCGGAGAGAGGATAGCCGAGGCTATGGATAAGGTCGGTAAAGACGGCGTTATCACGGTTGAAGAGGGCAAGACGCTTGATACAAGCCTTAAGCTCGTTGAAGGTATGCAGTTCGACCAGGGTTATCTTTCGCCGTATTTTGTTACGGATCCCGAGAGGATGGAATGTATTCTGGACGACCCGTATATACTCCTGTATGAGAAGAAGGTCTCCAGCATGAAGAACCTTCTTCCGCTTCTGGAAAAGGTTGCCCAGTTAGGCAAACCGCTCCTTATAATATCCGAAGAGACAGAGGGCGAAGCCCTGGCGACTCTGGTCGTTAACAAGATCCGCGGCACTTTTTCATGCTGTGCGGTCAAGGCTCCGGGATATGGCGACAGGAGAAAAGCGATGCTTGCTGATATCGCTGTTCTTACGGGCGGTAAGGTAATATCGGAAGATCTCGGCATCAAGCTCGAGGACGTTAAGAAGGAAGATCTCGGAAGAGCGAAAAGGGTTACGATAGACAAGGAGAATACCACTATCGTCGAAGGTCCCGGCAAAAAAGAAGCCGTACAGGCCAGGATAGCTCAGATAAGAGCAGAGATCGAAAAAAGCGATTCCGATTATGACAAGGAAAAGCTTCAGGAACGTCTCGCTAAACTCGCGGGCGGCGTAGCTATAATAAGCGTCGGTGCCGCTACCGAGATAGAAATGAAGGAAAAGAAGGCAAGGATAGAGGACGCTCTTCACGCGACGAGAGCCGCGTCTGAAGAAGGTATAGTCCCGGGTGGCGGGGTTGCTCTTTTAAGGGCAAGCCGTAAACTGGCAGGCCTCAAGGCGGAGAACGATGAGCAGGTAGGTATCAGTATCGTCGAACGCGCGCTTCTGGCTCCTTTAAGCATGATAGCCACCAATGCCGGCCAGTCCGGTGAAGTGGTGGTCTCGAAGCTTCTTTCCGAGAAAAAGGTAAATGTCGGCTACGACGCGGAAAACGACTGTTTCACCGATATGGTGGAAGCAGGTATAATCGACCCGACTAAGGTCACGCGTAGCGCTCTGCAGAACGCTGCCAGCATAGCGTCACTTATGCTTACGACCGAAGTGCTTATTACCGATAAACCGGAAGAGGGCGGATCTGGAATGCCCTCGATGCCGGGCGGCATGGGCGGCGGTATGGGCGGAATGATGTAAATGAAGCCATGACTTATGGAGCGTAAGCGACATAAGCCATAAGGCTGAATTTATCTCGAGCGAAGCGAGAGATCTAAGAACAACACTCGTTTAACGAAGAACCCCGAAGCGGAAATGCTTCGGGGTTTTTTGTTGTCTAAGGCCCAGGATACTACCCAGTGCTCAGACAGTCTGGAATTTGAGTCCATCCAAAACTCAAATTCCAGAACTCGCACAGGACAGTCACGCTGACCTTTTCTCAAGCCTGCACAAGGATCTTCTCGGAGTCCTTACCAAACTTAGAGCGTTGTTCAAGGGGGTGGGGTTAATTCGGAAGCAAATGCGCGTCCGCGCATTTGCGGCAGTACGCTACCATGGGGTGGTGTTTCGGGATGTTTTGGTGGATATGAGGTTTTTGTTTTTTTATGCCTTTGTGGGTATAGACCGGGCGCGGACAGGCTGGGATTTGAGATTACAGATTTCAGATTGCAGAGATTCAGCTGACATCTAAAATCTGATATCTGCCATCTGACTAAAAGAGAGTTGTTCAATGGGGCGGGGACGAGGGGCGCGTTCCCTTATTATCCGGGGGTTGTAGCGTGCTCAGACAGAACGAAATTTGAGCTCATGAGAAGCTCAAACTTAATCACTCATCCGCACAACCCCCAGGTCGCCCGAGTGCAAAGCCTGCAGAAGCCTTGGCGAAGGCGGGAGCGCAGCGAGTCGAGGGATCTAACAGGCGCTCATAGTTTAACCGCCACCCTATAACGACAGACAATTCGATAGACGTAACCCTTTAACACAAACCCAGGATCCGTAGCAGATATCCCAATATCCTGATTGCCTAGTCCCTGATCTCCCGATACCCGGTTAAATCCTGCGGGGATGACGATTTTTGTTTTTACTTTCACTTTTACTCGATACCAGATACTCAATACCCGATACCGGTACGCGTCCAAAGTACGCCAATTCCCTTGACTTCCACACTAAATATGCTAGAATTAACTCTGCTTCAGGGTAAGGTGAATTTCCTTAGCCGGCGGTGATACTAGTCGCTAGTCTTTAGTCGTTAGTCGCTAGCAGAGAATTTGCTTAGCAAGTTTTTAACTAACGACTATTCACTACTCACTAGCGACTAGATTAGTCCGCGAGGCCTGAATACAGGCCTGAACCCGTGAGAATCGGGTGCCGACCGTAAAGCCGGGATGGGAGAAGTATTTAGAGGTTATATTTACAGGCCCTGAAGTGTATGCTTTGGGGCTTTTTTATTGAGGCCACAACTTATGGTAGCGATAGCGGACATAAGTTGTATGGACGAAATAACCCGCCATAGCCAGATGCTATAGAGTGGATCGGCGAAGGAGGGTATGAGGTCATAGCGACGTCATCCCGGAATTCGACGAAGGCGAATATCCGGGATCAAATGAAAAGAAAAATATTTTGATTAGATCCCCGCTAAGAGAATGCGGGGATGACGATTTTTACATTCAAGGAAGGCGACAATTATGAAACTAAACAAGATCGAGGATGTTATAAAGGATATAAGACGCGGCAGGATGGTGGTCGTTGTGGATGACCCTTCAAGAGAGAACGAAGGTGACTTGATAGCGTCCGCTTCGCACATCACGCCGGAGAAGATAAACTTCATGGCAAAATACGGCCGCGGTCTTATTTGTGTACCGATGGAGGACGAGATAGCTGAGAGACTCGGGCTTCATATGATGTCGAACGATCCGCAGGATCCTTACAAGACAGCGTGGGCGGTATCGGTGGACGCGAAAAAAGACGTTACGACAGGTATATCGGCGCATGACAGGGCTCGTACCATAAAACTGCTTTCAAACGAAAAAGCCAAAGCGAAAGATTTCGCAAAACCCGGACACGTGTTCCCCTTGCGTTCTAGGGCAGGCGGAGTGCTTGTCAGGGCCGGTCATACCGAGGCCAGCGTTGACCTTATGAAACTCGCGGGACATCCGCCAGTGGGAGTTATCTGCGAGATCATGAATGAGGACGGGACGATGGCTCGCGTACCCAACCTCATAAAATTCGCTAAAAAGCATAAGTTGAAAATGTGTTCGATCGAAGATCTTATTAAATACAGAAGAAGCCGTGAAAACTTAATAGAAAAAGTGGCCGACGTTGAGATGCCGACAGCTTTCGGTTCGTTCCGCCTGCACGCCTACAAGTCTATGATAGACGACTATCAGCATCTGGCTCTGGTGAAGGGGAATATATCCAGTGGCGAGGTTCTGGTAAGGGTGCATTCACAATGCCTGACCGGAGACGTGTTCCATTCGATGCGTTGTGATTGCGGCGATCAGCTGGAAAAAGCTATGCGTAAGATATCTGACAAAGGCAAAGGCGTTATCCTGTATCTCGCACAGGAAGGCAGGGGTATCGGAATATTGAACAAGCTCAAAGCTTACCAGCTTCAGGACGAAGGGTGCGATACGGTCGAGGCCAATGAGCGTCTCGGGTTCAAAGCTGATCTCAGGGATTACGGTATAGGCGCGCAGATACTTGCCGACCTGGGTCTTAAGCGGATAAAGCTTCTGACGAACAATCCCCGGAAAGTTATAGGCCTCAAGGGATACGGGATAAAAATAACAGGCCGCTCGCCGCTTGAGATGAAACCGGGCAAAGAGAATAAAAAATATCTGAAGACGAAGAAAGATAGAATGGGACATAAATTGAAGAAGGTGTGATAGAGGGATAAGGGAATGGCTGACAGCTCACGGCTCACGGCTGACAGAGTATCGGGGGATCAGGGGATCGGGGATCAGGGAAAAATTCGGGTACCGGTGTAGGTTGAAGGGTTGCGTCTGTAGAAACGTCTATCGTTATACGGTTTGGGGCTAAACCGCAACCGTAAACCCTTTAACGATTCCAAAGACGTAACCGATCAACGAAATACTGAATACTGAATACTGAATACTGAATACAAAATACTGAATACTAAACTGGAGGTGTAATATGAAAGGTTCAAAAGTGATCGAAGGTAACATGATAGCTAAAGGGAAGAAGTTCGGCATAGTCGTGTCGAGGTTCAACGAGTTTATATCGACAAAGCTTCTGGAGGGCGCTGTGGACACGCTCGTCAAGCACGGTGTTGATGAGAAAGAAGTATCCATCGTATGGGTGCCGGGGTCTTTCGAGATACCGATGCTCGCGAAGAAGATGGCGAATTCCGGAAAATATGACGGAGTGATATGCCTTGGTGCTATAATAAGAGGCGAGACACCGCATTTTGATCTTATAGCCAGTGAAGCGGCAAAAGGTGTCGCGAAAGTAGCTATGGACAGCGATGTCCCGTGTGTTTTTGGCGTAATAACTACGGACAATCTTGAACAGGCGCTTGACAGGGCGGGCACTAAGAGCGGGAATAAAGGCAGGGATGCCGCGAGGACCGCTATTGAGATGTGCAATCTGTACGCGTCCCTATAACAGCTGATCGGAGCATGATATGAGAAAAAGGACTTTATCGCGTGAAATAGCGCTTAAGGTGCTGTATGCCAATGATATTACGGGAGAGCCCGTAGAGGACTGTCTGCGTAAGTACTGGGAACATGACGAGCAGACAAGCGAGTCTGTCAGGGTATTTACTGAGGATATTGTTAACGGTGTCGATTCGAACAAAGAGGAGCTGGACAAGACTATAACCGGGTATGCCGCCAACTGGAAAATGGAACGTATGGCGACTGTAGACAGGAATATCCTGCGTATAGCTTCTTATGAACTTCTCTTCGCGACTGATATACCTCCTAAGGTGGCCATTAACGAGGCTATAGAGATGGCCAAGAAGTACGGGGACAAGGATTCCGGGAAATTTGTTAACGGTATTCTGGATAAGATCAACAAGTCAGGCAGGGGGATCCCTGAGGCCGGAGAGAAAAAAGAGGAAAATGAAGAAAAATAATATAGGGTACGCGGACCTGCACGTCCATACCAGTTTTTCCGATGGGATATTCTCTCCCGAAGAAGTAGTGGAAAAAGCTTCCGCGCTGGGGCTCAGGGCGGTAGCGATAACGGATCACGATTGCGTGGAAGGTATCGGGCCGGCGATAAAAGCTGCTAAGAATAAGGGGGTAGAGGTCATACCCGGTGTGGAGATATCGGCGGCGAAAGGAAACACTGAAATACATCTTCTGGGATATTTCATAGACTGGAAGAATCCCTCTCTTTCGAGGATCTTTAAGAGTATACAGAAAAATAGGGTCGAGAGGATGAAGAAAATAGTGAGCCTGCTGCAGGAGAAGGGCCTGGATGTCGACTATAAAAAAGTTCTGGCCGCTTCCAGGAAAGGCGCTGTGGGACGACTTCATCTGGCGAGGATAATGTTTGAGCTTGGCATGGTCAGGGATCTCAAGGAAGCTTTTGACAAATATATAGGTGACGGCAAACCCGCGCATGTTAAACATGAGCGTCTTGATTACAGAAAAGCCATAGAGATGGTCTTAAAAGCCGGCGGCGTGCCGGTCCTGGCTCATCCCGGTACTATGGGCAGTGATGAGGATATCCCGAATTTTGTAAAGGCAGGGTTGCGGGGTTTGGAGGTATACCACTCCAATCACAGGCCTTCGGTAAACAGGAAATACAGAAACATAGCGGAGGAATACGGGCTGTTGATGACGGGAGGTTCGGATTGTCACGGTATGGGGCCGGACAGAATACTCCTGGGGAAGATAAGAGTAGGTTCAGATACCGTAGATATGCTGAGGGAAGAATCTCGGAAGATAAGGGCCGGAAATAAAAGCCGTCACCGGAATGAATAAGATGAAACAAGACGTGATGACCGGATTCATGAAAGAAGCGCTTAAGCTTGCCGCCAAAGCCACTGACAGGACATATCCCAACCCCATGGTCGGGGCAATTATAGTCAAGGATGGAAAAGTCGTAGGCAAGGGGTATCACAAGCGTGCAGGAGAACCTCACGCGGAAGTAAACGCTATCAGGGAAGCTTCCGGACGGTGCCGGAACGCGACTATCTTTGTTACGCTCGAACCCTGCGATCATTTTGGTAAGACACCTCCGTGTACCGAGGCCGTGATATCAAGCGGCATAAAAGAAGTGGCGATAGCGATGAAAGATCCCAATCCCTTGAACTCCGGACGTGGTATACGCCGGCTGAAGAAGGCCGGGATTAAGGTCACGATGGGTATCATGGAAGAAGAAGCCAAAGAGCTTAACAGAAAATATATTAAATATATAACCGAAGGGCTGCCGTATGTGACGCTCAAACTGGCGCAGTCTGTGGACGGAAAAATAGCAGCGGCGAACGGAACGTCCAGGTGGATATCATCGGAGACTTCTAGAAAAGCCGTCAGGAAGATGCGCAAGGCATATGACGCGATAATGGTCGGCGCGGGTACCGTGGTTAAAGATGATCCGTTGCTCATGCCGGAGGAGGGGAAACCCTCCCGCACCGCGAGAGTGATAGTGGACAGCCGGCTGCGAATCCCGTTATCGGCGAAGGTGATAAAGACAGCGAAAGACTCGCCCGTCATAATAGGGACAACGGAGCTGGCTCCCCTCAGCAAAATAAAAAAATTAAGGGCTGTTCCGAACGTGGAAGTGGTAGTTCAAAGAAGTAAAAAAGGTAAAGTCCCTCTCAGGTCTTTTTTGAAGGCTCTTGCCGGCAGGGGTATAGTCAACATTCTTTCAGAAGGCGGTGGTGAGCTCGCGGGAAGCCTTATTGACGATTCCCTGGCGGACGAAGCTATATTTTTTATCGCTCCGATAATTCTGGGAGGGGAGAGCTCTTCGGTAAAAGGTAGAGGCGCGGCGGATATATCCAAAGCTATTTCTCTTGAAAGAGTAAGTACGAAAACGTCGGGAAAAGATATTTTTTTAAAGGGCCGTATAAAGAAAACCGGCACCGAGGGTAAAAGGCAGGTAAAGAAGTGTTCACGGGGATAATACTGGAAACAGGCAGCGTAAGACGGATGGTCCGGCGGGGAGACTCGTACCGGCTTGAAGTCGAGTGTAAAAAAGTATCCGAAGGTCTTGGTGTAGGCGAAAGCGTCGCCGTGAACGGTGTATGTCTCAGTGTCGTAGAGAACACGAAAGGCCTTTCTTTCGACGTGGTGGCGAATACCGTCAAAAATACTAATTTGAAAAGGATCACTCCGGGAGACAATGTGAATCTGGAACCAGCCCTTAAGGCCGGTGACATGATGAGCGGCCATATGGTGTCGGGGCATGTTGACGGTGAGTACAGGATAAAGTCTGTCGGGAAGACTTCCGGAGGATGGGCGATAGATGTTTCTTTTGGGCGCGGAGACGATAAGTATCTTGTACCGAAGGGGTCTGTGGCTATCGATGGCATAAGTCTCACGGTCGGGGAAGTGCACAGTTCTTTTTTCAGGATCTTCATCATACCGCATACGCTTGAAAACACGACATTAAAATTGAAAAAAAACGGAGATTATGTTAACGTGGAATTCGACATGATGGGGAAATATGCCGGGAAAAATAAAAACGGTTCGTCCATCACAAAAAAAATGCTCAGCGAAAAAGGGTTCATGTGAGATAAGAAGGGGGTCTTATGAAGAAGGTTATTGCTGTTTTGATCGTGATAGTTCTGGTGCTCGCGGTGTCCGCACCGGGTTATGCTGACAATGCCGTCGACAAGCTTGGCAGGGGGGTGGCTAATGTTATTACTTCGCCGTTCGAACTCACGAAGGGGATGGATGATGCCAAGCAGGAGAACGGAATATTCGCGGCATGTACAACGGGTCTCCTTAAAGGTACAGTGAATATCGTTAAAAGAGCCGCGGTCGGGGTTTTTGAGATAGCTACTTTCCCGATACCTTTGCCGGCGGACTACAAACCGATACTCAAAGATCCGGAATATTTCCTCGAGAAGGAAAAGTATTAGTTTTAAGCGTAAGTGATACACCCGCTACCGTTTAAAACTCTTTATAAAGCAATCTGATAAATATTGACGCTCTCCATTTATAATGTTAATATAGCCTGAAAATGGATTATGTTAACTTGACTCAGTCGGGGCGTAGCGCAGTTTGGTAGCGCGCCACGTTCGGGACGTGGAGGCCCTGGGTTCAAATCCCAGCGCCCCGACCATCAATTTTTCCACAACAAAGAACACCGAGAAAAATTGATGGCTCTTTGATTTGAGAGGAGTAGGAGAGCGGGAAATCAAAGAAAACACTTTCTCGTCGATCTTGTTGGAAGTAAACTTCCACAAGATCTCCTCCAAAGTATTTTTCGTGGCGCCGGGGTCGGCAAGCAGGCGAAAGTAAGATCCCAGCGCCCCGACCAGCCTTCGCCGATCCATTTACATATTATCTGGCTTCCGCCTTTGCTGAAGCTACGGCGGACGGGTCGGCTGGCAGGCCATTTAACAAAAAGATTATAGTTACTGATGATAGTGGCGCCGGGGTCGCGGCGTAGGCGGGAGTAAGATCCCAGCGCCCCGACCATCAATTTCTTCTTTTAAAAAATATGAATAAAACAATGAAGGACCTTCAAAAGGCCAGCATAATATATTCCGGGAACGTACAGGGTGTGGGGTTTCGTTTTACCGCGCGTGACGTTGCTCGCCGGACAGGGGTTTCAGGTTTTGCGAGGAACCTGGGGTCCGGAGATGTTGAAGTAGTATGCGAGGGAACGCCCGACCAGGTACAGCGTTTTATCCGGGATCTTGGAGAAAGTATGCGGGAGCATATTGCGGACTCTAAGATAGATACATCTCCCGCGGCTGGTGAGTTCACCTCATTTGAGATAAGGTTCTGAATATAATTTCAATAAACAGCGTTTAAGATCAGAGTAAACAAAAACCGGGGTGACAAGATGAGAAAAAAAGGGATATATTTTCTGGCAGTGATAGTGCTGGCAGTATCTGTTCTTTCAGGGTGCGCGCAGCTTAAGGAGAAGTTCGTTCCGAAACCCAAAGACGACAAAAAACAGATGAAACGTTACTACGCTGTAAGGCCGTACGACGTTAAGCCCAACCTGGATCTTTATACGAAAAGATACATTTTCTGGAAGAACTGGCACCGGGACCTTCTGGACGTCCTCACCGCGAGTAATCAGAAGAAGAAGGTGGTGGCTATAGAGCAGGAGATATCGAACCTTCTGGATATGCGGGATATGCTTGTGGATGAGAAGGCAGAAGAGCTCCAGGGATACATAAACGAGCTGGAAGAAGTAGAGGTCAGGCTGAAGAGTGAGAGGATTACCAGCGGCAACGAGGTCAGGATACGCAGGCAGATCGAGAATGCCGGCAGACAGATAAAATTGAAATTTTCCTACAATAAGATGGGCCCGTACATAAGAGATGAGTTCAGGGAAGAGGAACCGGATGCTGAAAATTAAGAGATTCGTAGTCGGCCCGATAGAGACTAACTGCTATGTCGTGTCCGAACCGGTTTCAGGAGAAGGTATGCTGATAGATCCGGGAGATTATGACCCGGGGATAGAAGAATATGCCAAAGCTGAGAATATCAAGATATTGTACACGCTCAACACCCACGGACATGCCGATCATATAAAAGGTAACGCCGTTTTCGCTTTCCCCGTACTTATACACGAACTTGACGAACCGTGCCTGAGCGATCCGGGTAAGAACCTGTCGCTCTTGACCCTGGAAAGGATCGAACCGGTCCGCGCCGAACGATTGCTTAAAGACGGAGATGAAATATTTCTGGGAGATGCCGTATTTACGGTGATACATACTCCGGGGCATACCGTTGGGGGCATCTCGGTGCTGTGCGAGGATGTGCTTTTCAGCGGAGACACTCTTTTTTTTGAGGGAGTCGGCCGTACGGACCTGCCTGGGGGAGATCACAAAACGTTGATCGAGTCTATGGACAGGTTGATGACGCTTCCGGACTCAGTCAGGGTATTCCCCGGTCACGGCCAGGAAACTACGATAGGGCATGAACGGGAGTATAATCCGTTCCTGTAACACAGTGAACAGTGATCAGTCATCAGGGACTAGGAGGTCGGGAAGAAAAAATCCAAAATCCAAAGCCCAAAACCCAAAAGAATCCCAAAATCCAAAGTACAAAGTTGCTATTTTGGATTTAGTTATTTGGATTTCATTTGTCATTTGGATTTAGTTATTTGGATTTCATTTGTCATTTGGATTTTGTCATTTGGATTTCATTAAGGGGTTGAGGGCTTTCAGTTGGTTCTAACATTATGAACGATCTTATCAACAATTTTATTTATTTTCTTGAGGTGGAGCGCGGGGTAAGCGACAATACCGTCATTTCCTACCGATGCGACCTTGGAAAATTCATGGAATATCTTAAGAAAAAGAAAAAAGATGTTATAGATGTCACCCGTGAAGATATTGTTACCTTTCTTATGCAGCTCAAAGACAATGAGCTCTCTTCTTCCAGTATCGCCAGGAACCTGGCGGCGCTCAAGACCTTTTGGAAATTTCTTGTGGCTGAGCAGATAGTAAAAGAAAATGTGGCAGTGGTGGTCGAGACTCCGCGTACCTGGAAGAATATCCCCGACGTACTTAACAGAGATGAGGTGGAAAAGCTCCTGGATTCTCCGTCCAACAAAGGGTGGATGGGTATAAGGGATCGGGCTATTCTTGAACTTATGTACGCCTCGGGCCTTCGCGTATCGGAAGTAAAAGACCTCAAAAAGACCAGCGTGAACCTGGAGGCGGGGTTTGTGAAATGTAGGGGCAAGGGAGGCAAAGAAAGAATAGTACCGCTGGGCAAGGTGGCGGAAAAGGCGATAGACAGGTACATAAGGACTTCGAGGGCCAAGCTGAACAAAAAAACGGAAGATGAACACCTGTTCCTGTCGAGATTCGGAAAAATGATCTCCAGGCAAAGTCTTTGGAAGATGATACATAAATACGCCGAAAAGGCGGGTATAAAAAAACACATAACTCCGCATACTCTCAGGCATTCTTTCGCGACGCATCTTCTTGAGGGCGGCGCGGAACTCAGGGGAGTACAGGAGATGCTCGGACACGCGGATATATCTACGACGCAGGTCTATACGCATGTTAACAAGGAGAAGCTGAGGAAGATACATAAAGAGTTTCATCCAAGGGCATAAACAGTTATCAGTCATCAGTGATCAGTCATCAGGCGCAGGGGTTAACGAGATACGAGATACGAAATACGAGATACAAAAATAGCTAGCAAACATGGACCTTATAACCACCCACAAAAACGCTGATTTTGACGCTTTGAGTTCGCTCGTGGCCGCGGGTAAGCTTTACCCTAAGGCGCGTCTTCTTCTTCCGGGGTCCCAGGAGAAGGCGGTGAGGAGTTTTCTTTCGCTTATCAAAGATAAGGTGAAGATAGAGGACGAGAAGACCTGCAGAATGGATGATATAAAACGCCTTATCATAGTAGATAACCGCCATGCCTCGCGTATCGGCGCGGCGGCGGAGCTCTTAAAGAAAAAAGGGATGAAGGTGCATATTTACGATCATCATCCCAGGACCAGGTTCGACATAAAGGGCAGTAAAGATGTTTTCAAGGAGGTAGGAGCGACGGTCTCTATACTTCTGGAGATAATGGCGCGTAAGGGGAAGCTGGACTTTACGCCGCTGGAAGCGACTTTGATGCTTCTCGGCATATACGAGGAGACAGGGTCTCTGTCATATTCAACGACGACCAAGCTGGATGTGGATATGGTAAGCGCGCTACTCTCCTCTGGCGCCAAGCTTAACGCGGTATCGTCCTATCTGAACAGGGAACTTACCGGAAGCGAACTGTCGGTGCTTGTAGAGCTTCTTGAGTCCGTTGATGTCGTTGATATTCACGGTATACCTGTGGCTTTTGCCGGAACCGATACCAGTGATTTTGACGGCGAGCTGGGTACCGTCGTCCACAAACTTCAGGATGTGGAAAACTATCCTGTTATTTTCGCGATGTTCACCGCTCACGGCAGGACAAAGATGCTGTCGCGCAGCAGGATATCGGCTATAGACGTGAACAAGATCATGGGACATTTTTCGGGAGCGGGACATTCAAGCGCCGCGAGCGCCCGGGTTGAAGGAACGGATCTTGAGGGCATCAGGTCTTCGATCACCGGTATGATAGAAAAGATGACCATGCCCGATATCTACGCGAGGGACATAATGAGCTCGCCGGTCAAAACGGTTTCCCAGGACGACAAGGTCACAGAGGTCCTGGACAGGCTTGAGAGGTTCGGTTATAAAGGCGCGCCTGTTCTCAATGAAGATTCCGAGCTTGTAGGTATCGTAACTGCGGGAGATCTCAAGAAAGCTATCAACAGGAAGATGGGTCATTCCAGAATAAAGGGTTACATGGCGACAGAACTTATCACTGTGGACCCGGGAACGCCTTTGTATAAATTGAGGAAGATCCTTATGGAAAAGGGCAAGGGGCGGATACCGGTAATAGAGGGGAACAGTATCGTAGGGATAGTTACCAGGACCGATGTCCTTCGTAAAGTGCACAGTTCATTATTCGCTGCCGGAAGTAACAGGGAACCCGGAGCGAAGGATCTTTCCGTAAAAATGAAGACGTCATTGCCTCCAAAACTCATGTTTCTTATAAGATCGATAGGAAAGAGCGGGGACGAGCATGGGATGAACGTTTTTCTCGTCGGAGGATTCGTAAGAGACCTGCTCCTGGGGAAAAAGAACTACGATCTGGATATTGTCGTTGAGGGTGACGCTATCCGTTTCGGAGAGATCCTTGCTGAGAAGATGAAGGGTACACTTGTCACACACCCCAAATTCGGGACCTCAACGGTGGTGAATAAGTGGCCGAAGTGGCTGGGCTCCTCGCTGCATGCCGATAACAAGTTTAAGATAGATATAGCCACCGCGAGAAAAGAAGTATATAAAAAGCCCGCCGCGCTGCCTACGGTAGAGTTCAGTTCTCTGAGAGAGGATCTCTATCGCAGGGATTTTACTGTCAACGCGATGGCGGTTGCCGTAAACAAGACTCATTTCGGTATGTTCATAGATTTTTTCGGCGGAGTAAAAGACCTTGAGAAAAAAACGATAAGAATACTGCACGATAAAAGTTTCATTGACGATCCCACGCGTATTTTCAGAGCCGTAAGGTTCGAGCAGCGCCTGGGGTTTTCTATTGATGATCATACGGAATATCTTATCCAGCACGCTGTCAGCCAGGATATGTTCAAGCGGACCGAGAACCAGAGGATAAGGGACGAGCTGATCCTGATGCTTAAAGAGAAAAACCCGGATAAAGCGGTGTTCAGGATGAGAGAGCTGCACGAGCTCAGGTTTATCCATCCGGAACTTGTGCTGAAAAGGTCCATGCGGAAGACTTTGGGCAGCCTGAGGAAGTGTGAGAACTGGTACGCGGGCAAAGCCCTGGGCGCGCGGCCTCTGGATATATGGCTTATGAATTTTATGATA